>JAFNYE010000121.1 GCA_017383345.1 Alistipes sp.
AGGAGGAAGAGCCACCTTTAGGTGGGTCAAAGGGAGGTTTGGGGGAAATGTAAATATTTTTTTTATAGTTTTAGATAGCGCTTGTTTTCGGGTTTAGGTTGCCCCGTTAGGGGTAAGACAAAAGGGGGTTAACCTCAAGCTACGCTTGAAACTCAAAAGCGGATGTGGTGCGTCAGCCTCGCACACCCATTGTTCGCGCACCCGGAGCGTAGCGACTAAGCCCCCTTTTTTCAAAAGGGGGTTTGGGGGAAATGTAAATATTTTTTATAGTTTTAGATAGCGCTTGTTCTCGGGTTTAGGATTGCCCCGTAGGGGTAAGGATTAAGGGTGTCGGTCTGCAAGTTTACTTGCAAAGGCCGACACCCTTTAGCCTTAATAGCCTTTAGGCTATCCTAAACACGCAACCCCAGGACGAGAAACGAGGGTCAAAAATTGCCTGCTTGTTCCTATTTTTCGCCGGCAAGCAGACCGCAGGCGGCTTGGATATCTTCTCCGCGGGAGGTGCGGATTGTTGTCATTATACCTTTGTTAGTCAGGGCGTTGCGGAAGGCTATCATCTTCTCGTCGTTGGGCGAAAAGTATGGTGAGTCGGGTATTTTGTGAAATCGTATAAGGTTTATGCGGCACTTTATGCCGTTAAGCAGTCGGCACAGCTCTTTGATATGTTGTGTTGAGTCGTTTAGTCCGCTCATAACGATATACTCGAATGAAACTCGGCGCTGGTGGGTAAAGTCATATTTGCGCAGAATGTCAGCCACTTGAGCTATAGGGTATGCTCGTTCTATAGGCATAATTTCGGCGCGTTGGTCGTGGAAAGGGTTGTGAAGCGATACGGCCAGGTGAACTTGTGTCTTTTGCAGAAAGTTGTCCAACTCTTTGGCTACGCCGGCGGTCGATACGGTTATGCGTGTTGGTGACCAGCCATAGCCCCACTCGGCAGTCATAATCTCAAGGGCATTCATCAGGTTCTGGACATTGTCCAATGGTTCGCCCATACCCATATATACCACATTGGTCAGACTCTCTCGCTCGGGCAAGGAGGCTATCTGGTTGAGTATGTCGCAGGTAGAGAGGTTGTGCAGTAATCCGAGACGACCTGTTGCGCAAAATCGGCAACCCATACGGCAACCCGCTTGTGAGGATACGCAGAGCGTAGCACGCTCACCATCAGGGATGTAGGCAGACTCTATGGCAGCGCCTTGCTCGGAACGGTAGAGATACTTTTTTGTTCCGTCTGTTGAGGTAGATATCTTTACAGGGGCACTTAGACCTACGGTATAATGCTGGGCGAGGCGGGCACGGTTGGCTTTGGATAGGTCGCTCATCTGCTCAATATCGGTAGCGCCACGGCGGTATAACCAGCCGGCAATCTGCTTGGCTGCATAGCGCGGAAGTTCCAGCTCCTGGCAGAGCTGTTGCAGCTGACTTAGAGTTAGTCCGTAGAGGCTTTTTAGGGTTGTGTTTGCCATAGTCTGTTTGATTAAACTCAATTATCTCACCACAAATGTATGGAAAAATTACGATTTTTTTGTGCACAACTGTTTTTTTTGAAAAATAATTATTATATTTGTGCCAAGTATGCGTACATATTGTAGTGTGGGCAGACTTAAGTGTGGTCAATAATTAAAAACTTAACTATAAATGGAACTGAAAAAAAATCCTAAGGTTGATGTCAACAACAAGCGCACCGTGTTGCTTGAGATTGGTTTGGTGTTGGCACTGTTGGCTGTTATCGGAGCATTCCTTTACACTCCGCGTGAAGTATCTGTCGAGAAGATCGATATGAACTACGGTCCTGTTGAGGAGCAGATTACTGAGATTACTCGTCAGGAGGAGCAGAAGCCTGAGCCTCCAAAGAAGACTGAGATTACCGTTATTACCGATGTGCTTAACATCGTAACTAACGACGAGAAGATTGAGACCGGTTTCGACTTCGCTGAGTTTGACGAGGATGTTGAGATTATCCAGCAGGTTGCAGTTGAGGAGGAGACTATCGAGGACGATCAGCCGTTCGTAAAGGTAGAGGAGATGCCTACATTCCAGGGTGGTGATATCAACACCTTCCGTAACTGGGTTCAGAGCAAGGTTCGTTACCCTCAGATTGCTCAGGAGAACAACATCTCTGGTCGTGTATTCCTTATGTTCGTCGTTGAGCGTGATGGTACTCTTACCAACATTCAGGTGCTCCAGACTCCGGACTCTTCACTCTCAGACGAGGCTATTCGCGTACTTAAGACCTCTCCTAAGTGGAAGCCTGGTAAGCAGCGTAACCAGACCGTGCGTGTGAAGTACACATTGCCAATCGACTTCCGTATCCAGAATTAATTTGTTCTAAGTCGTTTTGTGCGTTCTGGGTTTCAAAAGCCTATTGGTATTTTGGACTATGCGACACAATACAAACACTTGTAACGAAATTGATTTGAAACGCATTTGAAAATTTAAGGGGTTATCTTTAGGTAACCCCTCTTTTATGATATAAGATGGAAAATAACAAGAAGAATATAAAGCCGGCAGAGGTTGAGGAGCCACAGGTTGAGCGCGCGGTGCTTGTTGCTGTCATTCGTGACTCGCAGGATCCGCGTCAGGCAACCGAGTTCCTTGATGAGCTTGAGTTTCTTGCCGAGACGGCCTCGATTACTACCGTCAAGCGCTTCACGCAGCGACTGCCACAACCTTCGTCGCGCATATATGTCGGCCCTGGTAAGTTGGAGGAGATTGCTGCCTACTGCGCTGATAATGAGATTAATGTGGCTATATTTGACGACGAGCTCTCTCCATCCCAGACCCGTAATATCGAGGCGGCAATGCCGTGCCGTGTTATTGACCGCACACGCCTTATTCTTGACATCTTCCGCCAGCGTGCGCAGACGGCTTATGCCAAGACTCAGGTAGAGCTTGCGCAGTGCGAGTATATGCTTCCGCGACTGGCAGGTCTCTGGACCCACCTTGAGCGTCAGCGAGGAGGTACAGGTACTCGTGGCGGTGCGGGTGAGCGCGAGATTGAGACTGACCGCCGTATTGTCCGCAATCGTATATCCAAACTCAAGGAGGACTTGAAGAAGATTGACAAGCAGATGGCTGTTCAGCGCTCAAACCGAGGCTCAATGGTGCGTGTGTCGCTCGTGGGATATACCAATGTGGGTAAGTCAACCCTTATGAACTTAATCTCTAAGAGCGAGGTCTTTGCCGAGAATAAACTCTTCGCTACACTTGACACTACTGTGCGCAAGGTGGTTTTTGACAACCTGCCATTCCTGCTTTCGGATACTGTCGGTTTTATCCGTAAGTTGCCTACCGAGCTTATCGAGTCGTTCAAATCGACCCTTGACGAGGTGCGTGAGGCCGACTTGCTCATTCATGTGGTCGATGTGTCGCACCCTCAGTTTGAGGATCAGATAGATGTTGTCAAGCAGACTCTTCAAGATATTGGCGCGGGTGATAAGCCTGTATATTTGGTCTTTAATAAGATTGATGCCTACACCTATATTAAAAAAGATGAGGACGACCTGACTCCGGCCACTAAGGAGAACCGTTCGCTTGACGACCTGAAAAATAGCTGGTTTGCAAAGCAAAATACCCCTTGTATCTTTATCTCGGCGCGTGAAAAACTCAATATCGAGAAACTCCGTCGCGACCTCTACGGTATGGTGAGAGAGATACATTGTGGCCGCTATCCATTCAATAACTTCTTGTACTAAATCACACTACTATGATACATATCCTCGATACTCAAAATTCGTTGGTTAACACCTTCCTTGCCCAGCTTCGCAATGTCAATGTTCAGGGCGATATGATGCGCTTCCGTCGTAATATCGAGCGCATTGGCGAGATTATGGCCTACGAAATCTCCAAGACCCTCAACTACGCTCCGCAGCAGGTAACCACTCCGCTGGCTACGGCAACCATCAACTTGCCAAGCGATAGGGTGGTGTTGGCAACCATTCTGCGTGCAGGTCTGCCATTGCATCAGGGTCTGTTGAGCTACTTTGATAGCGCCGAGAACGCTTATATCTCGGCATATCGTAAAGGTTTGACTGAGAGTGACTTCACTATTGCCCTCGAGTATCTTGCAAGCCCGTCGCTCGAGGGTAAGGTGCTTATCCTTGCCGACACAATGCTCGCCACGGGTGCGTCAATGGTTGCTGTCTATAAGCAACTTATTGAGCGCTGTGGCAAGCCCCTCCATACGCATATTGTCTCCGTCATCGGTTGCCCTGAGGGCGTTCGTGAGATAGAGTCTAATATAGACCTTACCAACGACGCAACTCTCTGGATTGCTACGGTCGATTCCCATCTGAACGAGAATAAATATATCGTTCCGGGCTTGGGCGATGCGGGAGATTTGTGTTACGGAGAAAAGTTGTAACAACCTTATATAGATGGCGATAGCGAAAGCTTCGCCATTTTTTATTAAATAAGGAGTTGCGTGTTGATAATTTGTGCAATAAATTGACCTTTTGGTTTTCATTTTCTTTCTTTTTTGCACGATGCAACACAACTGCGCACTTTTGACAACAAATATTTTAGCGTGATAGTGGCGTATTTACTGCCGCCACCCCTCGCTCCAACAAAGGGCAGTACGCACAAGTACAGCCCTTCGTTGTTTCTCAGAGTGAGCGTGGTAACTACACCACTTTGACGCTAAAATGGCGCGAGAATAGAGATTAGCGCAAACAGAAACGACCATAAATAGGTGCGTGAATGAGTATCGGCATAGTGACAGATGTCAACACCATAAATATCAGTGTTTTGGAAACCGTTTCTGAGAAAAGTGAATAATTGTTGCTGTTTTTGATAGGAAAAACGCTTTGTTAGATGTATATCTATATATAATAGACAATAGTGTTACAACCAAAAACAAAATAACTATGAAAAAGCAGAACAGACACTCTGATTACACTGCGCCAATGGTGTGGTGTGAATCTTTTGCGTGTGAGCGCGGCTTTGCCGTGACAAACGACAACCTTAAAGAGGAAAACTGGGGTTGGGACGAGTAATTAATGTTAAATCAAAAAAAGTAGAGAGATGAAAAAGTTATCTATCATTGTTGGTTTGGCATTGGTAATGCTGACCGCAGCTTGCTCGAAGGATGCTACTTCGGACATCAATCCTTCACTTAAGACCCTTTTGGGTGTAAATATTGACAACTCGCAGAGCCGTACTTATATCGGCGAGGCTGAGGCTGATGGCACATATCCTGTGCTTTGGAGCGCGGGTGACAAGGTTTTGGTCAACGGCGAGGTTGTTGCTGTTGCTGACGAGTTTGTTGGCAAGAATAATCTGACCCTTGAGGCTACAGCTGCTGCTGAGTATAAGCTCGCTTATCCTGCGGAGCTTATTGATGGCGATGTACTGACAATCTCTGAGGTTCAGGAGTTTGTTGAGGGCTCTTTTGCCGTTGGCTCTGGCGTGCTTGTGGGCTACTCCAAGACCGAGGATATTATGCTCAAAAACCTCTATGGTTACCTCAAGTTCACAGTTGCTAATGCGGCAGATGTTAACCGCGTGACTGTTGTTGCTAATGGTGGCGAGGCTCTTTCGGGTACTTACGCTATCAATTTTGAGGCTGCAACTATTGCTCCGCTTGCAGGTAAGGATCTTATCCGCGTAACAGATGTTGTTGCTACCAATGGCGTTGCGACTGTTGTCGTTGCTGTTCCTGCGGGCGACTACTCTAAGGGCTTTACCGTAAAAGTTGCCGATAAGACCAATGGTGTTATGACCAAGTCGCTCAAGGCTGCTGGTGCTACCGTTGAGGCGGGTGTGGTTTACGCTATGCCACAGCTCACTTACGCTGCTACTGCTACCGAGACTCTTATTTGCTCGGCTGCTGACCTTCAGGCGTTTATCGCTGCTGCAAATGGCGGTGACTTCTCGGCTTATGTAAGCGCTGATGGCCAGGTTAAGCTCGGCGCTGATATCAACCTTGCAGGCAAAACCATCGGTCAGATTAATAACTGGCCCGCAGAGGCTGTTTTCAATGGCCAGGGCTTTGCACTTAAGAATTGGACTGCAACTCAGGGTCTGTTCCGTGAAAACTATGGTACTATAAAGAATCTCGTGATTGATGAGAGTTGTACGCTCAATATCGCGCTTCCTACTGCAGCGGCTGCTAATCCGAGCGGAATTATTGCTGACGCAAGCCTTGGTCTTGTTAGTGGTTGTGTAAATAATGCAGATGTAAAATTCTCTGCAGGTACTATCTCTAAGGACCGTTGTATCGGTGCGATTGTTGGTGTTATTGGTTGCAAGACTAATCTTACTCATAATGCAGCTAATACTAATAAAGACGCTCGTGTAGAGAACTGTGTTAATAATGGCGATGTGACTGTCGAGATTAATACTTACTCAGGTGGTTGGCCGCATCTTGGTGCTATGTTTGGCGCATACTACCCGCATATTGAAAAGAGTGAGGTGGGTGGTGTATACAACTGTGTTAATAATGGAGATTTTACTGTAACTATTACTAATCACACTATGCCTACAGCGATTGGAGGTATTGTTGGTGGTATGGGTAAGATGTATCCATACCCAGACTATAATAGTCTTATCTACTCTAATATGGAGAATTGTGTAAATAATGGCGATGTTACTTACAACGGAGCTCCTATAACTGATAACCGATTCTATATGGGTGGAGTTGTTGGTTATTGCTCTGCGAATTTGACATCAGTGACCAATAATGGTAATGTAACCTATGCTCCAAATGCTGCAGCAACCAAGATTTTCAGTTTGGGAGGTGTTGTTGGTATGTTTACAGCAAACCTTAGAGATGTTCACAATACAGGTGTTGTTAAGGTTGATAATATAACAACATCAGCAGCAAGTAATGTTGGAGGAGTTGCAGCAGTGAACTCTAATAAAAATACAACAGCTATGGCTATTGTTGTTGATGGTTGTACTAATAGTGGTGAGGTTAATGTTACTTATGCAGCAGGTAACAATTCTTGGCAGTTTATTGGTGGCTTGCTGGGTAATATCCACAAAGGTAGTCCATTTAACGGCAGCCAGATGGCGGGTTTGGTAGCTGTTACCAATTGTAAGAATAGTGGTGCAGTTAATGTAACTATAAATAATGCTCGTCCACTTGTTGGAGGTATTGCAGGTCAGTTTGAGAAGGGTAATCCTTGTGAAAATTGTGTAAATGAGGGTGCTTTGGTTGTGTCTGCAGCTGGGTCAACAGAGGCTTATGTGGCTGGTATCTCTGCAACAAGTAACCTTAACTTTGTAAACTGCCAGAGTTTGGGTAGTATTACTACGACTGGTCAGAACTGGTTTGTGGGAGGTCTTGGTGCTCGTCTGAATGATACAGCAGTGGCTTGGGATGGTTGCGTAATTGACTGCGACTTCGTATATCCTCAGGGTACTAAATTTGGATTGTTGCTTGCTGATACTTGGATTAGCGCAGATAAAACAGCCATTGTAGGTGCTAACTCTCCAATTGTAGTTAAGAAGACAACAACTGTAAACGGCGTAGCTGTAACTGAGGCTTTTGTTGAGGAGCACAGCAATCTGCTTGGTCGTAATCAGGGTAAGGGTGGAGATCTTACAATTGAGGGTCTGGAACTCCAGTAATCGGATGACATACAAAAATAAGGAGCGGCTGAAAAGTCGCTCCTTATTTTTGTATGTTATTTGTTGGTTACATATTCTGCCAAACCAGAGCCGAGCCACCGAGGATTGCGGCATTCTTGTTCTGCAAGCCTGAAGGGAGTACCTTAACCTTATTCTTGAATGCAAAGAGCATATTCTCCTCCATATACCACTTGATTGGGTCGAGAATAATATCGCCCGCCTTTGCAAGACCGCCAAATACGAATATAGCCTCTGGTGAGGTTATTGTAACGGCGTCAGCCAAAGCGTAACCTAAGCGCATACCGGTCAATCGGAACGCCTCCTTAGCAATAGGGTCGCCCTTGAGAGCGTGCTGGTAGAGGATAGCCGAGTCCATATCGTTGAACGAGATGTCGCGCAGAGGAGACTTGTCGTTCATTGTAGCCATAAGCTCAAAAGCGGTGCGCTTGATGCCGATAGCCGAAGCGTAGGCCTCAAGGCAGCCCTTGCGACCGCAACCGCACTCTCTGCCGCCGCGCTCAACGATAACATGGCCGAACTCGCCCGCAAAGCCGTCGTGGCCATAAATCATCTCGCCGTTAGATACAAAACCAGAGCCTACGCCTGTGCCGAGGGTAACCATTATAAAGTCCTTCATACCCTTTGCGTTGCCATAGACCATCTCGCCGATAGTTGCAGCGTTGGCGTCATTGGTAACATATACCGGAACACCAGGGAAGTGAGCCTTGATGTCGTCAGCAAAGTTGAACATACGAAGCGACTCGTCGTGAACAGGGTCGTCGGCAGTAAACTTCCAGAGGTTTGCAGGGGTCTCGATAGTGCCCTTGTAGAAGTTGGCGTTAGGAGCGCCCACGCCGATACCGATAAGCTCAAACTCAAAGTTCACGGCTGCAACGAGCAACTTCATTGCCTCGCACAAGTCTGCTACATAACGAGGGTAGTCCTGATAGTTAGGGTATGCGCGGGTAGAGATTACAGACTCGCCAAAAAGGTCGCCCTTCTCATCTACAAGACCAAATGCTGTGTTGATACCACCGATGTCAACACCAAATGCCAATTTTTTCATATTAAGGTGTGTTCTATAAATTAGTAATTAAAATTCTTTGTATCAAAGGTACTCAAAAAACGGTGAATAACAAAATATATTTTGTGAATGGTAGAAAATTGGTGGCAGAATAGCTACTTTCCATTTAATTTCGTATATTTGCATTAGTAAAATTGTGTAGTTATGATAACGCCAAAGCAAATAGCCGAAATGTTTGAGCGCCACATCGCTCTGATTAATATGCCCGACGAGCCACAAAGGCTCTATGCACCAATTCGTTACTCTCTTGCCGAGGGTGGTAAGCGTATGCGCCCGGTGTTGACAATGCTTGCTTACAACATCTTCGCCGATGATGTAGCAACCGTCCTTCCTGCCGCTACTGCGGTGGAGGTGTTCCACAACTTTACACTTCTGCACGACGATATTATGGACAACGCTATGGTGCGTCGTTCGCGTCCGTCGGTATTTGCCAAGTGGGGTAGCAATGTGGCTATTCTCTCAGGCGATGTGATGATGATTGAGGCCTATCGCCACCTTCAGGGCGTTGAGGCTAAGTACCTGCCGCAGGTTTTTGAGCGCTTCAATACTATGGCGGCGCAGGTGTGCGAGGGTCAGCAGTACGATATGGACTTTGAGACTCAGGCTAAGGTTGCGGTTGCGGAGTATATGAATATGATTGAGCTTAAGACTGCCGCGCTGCTCTCCGGTTCTGTTACTATCGGTGCTACGCTGGCGGGTGCGTCGGAGGAGGATGTGCACAAGCTCTACAAGTTTGCCACCGAGGTGGGCCTGGCCTTCCAATTACAGGACGACTTGCTTGACAGCTATGGCGATGAGCAGCTGGGTAAAAAGATTGGTGGCGATATTTTGGAGGGCAAAAAGACCTACTTGATGATTATCTCCCTCTCGCACGCCAATGAGGCTCAGCGCGAGGTGCTACGAACTACACATCTCAATGCCGACCTTACTGACGAACAGAAGATTGCCGCAGTAAAGGAGGTTTATGATGCTATTGGTGCCAAGCAGATGACCGAGCAGCAGATTGCCGTTCGTATATCGCGGGCGCTGGCTATTCTCGATACGCTTAGTGTACCTGCGGAGCGTTTGGGGTATATGAAGAGCTATGTTGAGAGTCTTGTAGGTCGAAAAAAGTAGTTAATTTGAGGCCGATCGGCCCTTGTCGTGTCGCCAAAGAGTTAAATTTTACCCATTTTATATTATGAAATGTCTGGTTAGGAATATATTGGCACTATTGCTACTGTTGCTCTCTTATACAGTATCTGCCAACGACACAACCGTGGTGCAAACGCGCCCAAAGATTGGCCTTGTGTTGTCTGGTGGCGGAGCTAAAGGTGCAGCTCATATTGGAGTACTCAAGTATATTGAGCAGGAGGGTATTCCGATTGACTATATTGCAGGTACAAGTATGGGCGCTGTGGTTGGCGGTATGTATGCGTTGGGATACTCTGCCGATGAAATTCTCGATGTTATCAGCAGCGTAGATTGGGAACGACTTATAAGCAACAATGTCGATAGAAAGAAGATCTCTTTCCGCAACAAGCAGGAGAAGGGCTCTCACATTATCTCGGTGCCATTCTCGATGAAGAGCAGACAGGAGGATATCCGCTCGCGCTCGTTCAGAAACTCCCTTCCTGACGGTATTATTTCGGGCGATAACCTTATAAACCTCTTTAACTCGCTCTCGGTGGGCTATTCTGACTCTATGTCGTTTAACAAGTTGCAAACCCCATTTATCTGTATCGCCACCAATATGATGAACGGAAAGGCGGATGTATTGGATAGGGGCGTGCTTACAAAGGCTATGCGAGCATCTATGGCTATACCAATTTTGTTTGACCCAATCAAGATTGGAGATACGCTCTATGCCGACGGAGGCTTGGTGAGCAACTTTCCGGCGGACCAATGTCGCGCAATGGGTGCAGACTATATCATAGGTGTCAGTATGTCGCCCGGATTGGAGGATAATCCAAACAAGTTAACCTCGCTCTTGACTCAAGTCAAGCAGTTGAAGGAGATTATTACCGATAAGGAGTTTGAGAACTATCACAAAAAGTGCGATATCTTTATCAGTCCCGACCTCAGGGGCGTGGGAATGTTGAGTTTCAACGCTGAGAGTATTGCTCGAGTAACCCAAAGCGGCTACGATGCAGCATTGGCACAGGATGCAAACTTCAAAGCTCTTAAGGAGGAGGTGCTTATTGATGCCGCCGAGGATCAGCTGTTGCATAACCCCAACCATAAGAAGGTGGTCAATATTCTCCACAACAAGGTCCGCATCTCCAAGATTGAGTTGATGGGCGTAGATAAAAGCATTGAGAAGTGGATGCGTCGCGCTTGCACGGTGCATATTGGCGATACGGTTGGTAAGGCCGAGATAGATGAGTCTGTTTCAATCTACTATGGTACGGGCAGTTTCGAGAGTATTACCTACACGCTTCACGAGGATGCCAACACTCCTGACGGTTATATTCTAAAGTTCAACTTTGTTGATAAGCCGGCTCATAATTTTGGTCTCGGATTTAGATTTGACTCGCAGGATATGCTCTCTGTGTTGCTTCATGTCGGCATAAATAGCAATCGTATGAGTGGCTTTAAGAGCGATTTGGATGCCAAGTTGGGTGGCAACCAGTGGCTAAAGTTAAATCTCTCATACGGTCACCTTCTCTATCCGAGGGTAAACTTTGCTTACCATTTTAGAAACTCCGAACTCGATGTTTATGATATGGATAAGCTTGAGATGAACACCAAGTTCTTGCAGCACAAGTTTAGGCTTTATCTCTCTGAGAACTACTCTCGCACCTTTAGTATCGGTGGCGGTGTTGAGGCTGAGTTCTACACTCCGCGAAAGGTTATGTATTCGCTCAACGATGTCTCTGATTTGGATTATAAGTCGGTAAATACTCTTGGTGCGTTTGCATTTTTGCAATTTGATAACCTCAATAGAACCAGATTTGCAACAAAGGGTGTAAAGGGTAATGTCAATTTTACTTGGAGAGATGTTACTTTTAACTCCAAGGGTATGAATGCCTTGCAACTTGGCTCTGTGGTCTTTGGTTTTGAGGGCTATATTCCTGTAATAAAGGATAGACTTGTAATCGTGCCGCAACTCTATGGAGGTTTTCTCTTTGGACAAGGTGCAAGAAATGGCGCAAAGGAGGGTTGGAACCCTATTTTCCAGGGACCTGTGCCGTGCTACCCATCTATGAATAACTTTTTGGGTGGCGCAGAGATGGGTCGATATATCGACCAGCACTTGCCGTTTATTGGCCTGAATAAACCTTCGTTTGCATTCAATAATCTGGCAATAGTCCGAGCGGATATAAGGACTCGCGTCTATAAAAATCACTACCTGACAGCTATGTTTAACTATGGCCGTTCGGCTATCGATATGAGTAACTTCTTCAAGCAGAGCGATACCTTGCTGTGGAGTGAACTCTATGACTACAACGCCTCAAATTGGTGGGGTGGAGGTATTAGGTATTCGATTGATACTAAGGTCGGTCCGCTGAACTTTGATATCAGTACTTCAAATATCTCAAAATCGGTAAACCTCTATTTTAGTTTTGGATACTATTTTTAGTACGGACATAAGAATTTAATAGATATATGATAAAACGAACAGATATAGAGATTATGGCGCCTGTAGGCTCGTATGAGAGCCTTAGGGCGGCAATTGCTGCGGGTGCGAACTCTGTATATTTCGGTATTGGACAACTCAATATGCGCTCAGCCTCGGCGGCAAATTTTACAGCCGACGATATGGCCGAGATTAATCGTATAGCCCACGAAAATGGTGTTAAGACATATCTTACCGTCAATACAATCATCTACGATACCGAACTGGAGCAGATGCACGCCGTGGTCGATAGGGCTAAGGCTGAGGGTGTAGATGCTATTATCGCCTCCGATATGTCGGTTATTCTCTACGCCTATCAGGTGGGTGTTGAGGTGCATATATCGACCCAATGCAACATATCTAACAGCGAGGCAGCCAAGTTCTACTCCCAGTGGGCCGATGTGGTTGTTTTGGCGCGAGAGTTGTCGCTTGAACAGATTGCAATGGTCAAGCGCGCTATTGTGGAGCAGGATATTAGAGGTCCGCGAGGTGAATTGCTCAAGATAGAGATGTTTGCCCACGGCGCACTATGTATGTCAATCTCGGGCAAGTGTTACCTCTCGGAACACGAGACTGCCTGCTCGGCAAATCGAGGTGCGTGTCGCCAGATATGTCGCCGCAAATATACCCTTCAGGATAAAGATACGGGCGAAATGCTCGATATGGATGGCCGCTATATCCTCTCGCCAAAGGATTTGTGTACTGTCGATTTCCTCGATAAGTTTATCAACGCGGGCGTGAGCGTGCTCAAAATTGAGGGTCGCGCACGAGGTGCAGAGTATGTCAAGCGCGTTGTAGAGTGCTACGATTTGGCTCTTAAGGCTATCGAGCGCGGCGAGTATAGCCGTGAGTATGCCGAGGAGCTAAAGGTCACATTGTCAAAGGTCTTTAACCGTGGCTTCTGGGGCGGATATTATGCGGGCGCAAAGGTTGTTGAGCATAGCCAGAATTACGGCTCATCGGCAACGCGCCGCAAGGTCTATGTAGGCAAGGTGACAAACTACTTCAAGCGCTTAGGTGTTGCTGAGGTGCTTATTGAGGC
>JAFNYE010000122.1 GCA_017383345.1 Alistipes sp.
AGAGGCTGAGTTGTAGCCCAATTCTTGATAGAGTAGCCACAGCCATCAAAAGTACCATCAAAACCAAGTGGAAGACCTGTAGTCTCGTCAATCTTACCTGTGATAGGTACCCACTCGGCGAGAGTTGACATATCGATATCGCCACCGAGAACAACCTTACCCTCGTCGTTGATAAACTTCTTGTAGCGACCCATATTTACGCACTTAGCGAAGTCGAGAAGCTCCTCAGCGGTAACAATCTTCTCAATCTTAATCTCCTTGTACTCGTAAAGGTCAGCAGCGTAAGTCTCGCCACCACGAACAGTAAGACCTGTAGGGAATACGGTGTGGTTCTCAAGGATACCAACGCTTGAGTGGATAGTTACCTTCAAACCGTTACGGATAGAGCCCTTAGGAACAACGAACTGAACTGAAGCAGTCTCCTCAGGAGCGATAACAAACGGAGTCTCCTCAGATGGGTTCAAAACAATCTCAGCCTTACCTGCTACAGAGGTAAGAGCGCCGGTCTTATAATTAATATGGTATTTACCTGCGATAGGGTCACCCATAGCAGTAGTAACGATAACCTTATCAACAGTGATATTCTCACCCTCGTACTTGTTAACGAATGGGATAGAAACGATACCGCAAAGGTTGTTAAGGGTTACCTCGTTAGTAGTAGAGTAACCAGCCATAACCATAAGCTTATGGTCGTGAGCATTCTTTACCAAAGGCTGCTCCTCGTAGAAACGGAGTGAACCGCTGGTTGTATAGAAGTCAGCAGGATAGAATACAGAGTAAGGATAAGCAACAGCCTCGAAGTTGAACTGAGCGCTCTGAGTACCAACCTCAGACTCAGCAACAACATTGGTAGAGAGAGTATTGTTACATACTACAGCGTCGCCAGCAGCCCAAGCAACACCAGCCTCACCAATCTTAACGGTAAGAGTTGCAGGAGCCTTCTCAACAACAGTAAATACTGAAGGGGTGAGCTCAACGGTAGCGCCACGCTCAACAACTACATCGTCAGTAAGGTTGAGAACGAAGTTGTGGTCCTCGGTGTCAGTTACAACGATCTCAAAACCACCAGTGTACTGACCTGCAGGAACAGCGAGGTTGAAGTAAACAGGAGCAACTGTATTAATCTCAACACCCTCGCCGCAGTCAAGGTTAGTGGTAGCGGCAACAGCAGAAGCAGTGAGCTTAACATCGTAAGTAACAACACCAGCCTCATCGGTGTTAGTTATAGGCTCTGCAGTCCAAACGCCATTAAGAGCAGCATTGCTAAGAGCAGTGAAAGAGATGTTCTTTACCAACACTGGAGCCTCAGCAGTAGCAGAATCGAGAGTGATAGGGAGAGAGATTACGCCGCTGAGTGCAGTCAAATCAACATCAGCAACCAAGTTCTTCTCATCACCCTCAACAGCGGTAGCCTCAGGAGCAACGCCTGCCAAAACATAAGCTGCGCGGTCGAAAGCGTCAGCAACGAAGTTCTGGGTAGCAGGGGTCTTGAGCTCGTTAAGACCGCTAAGCACCTCAAATGGAGCCACAACAATCAGCGGAGCCTCAACATCGCTTACAACGAAAGCGTTAGAAACGGCGCCAGCCTCAGCAACTGCAGAAGACTCTTTACCATTGATTGCAACTTTGTCGCCAGCCTCCCAAGTAAGGTCGCCTGGAAGGGTTGCATTTACTGTAACGACCACCTTGTTGCCTGTACCCGGAAGAATCGGGGTCTCCTCAGCAGGTGTGCCGTGAGTACAGCTCATAGCTAATGCACTGAGCATCAAGCCGATAATAAGTAGACTTTTTTTCATTACGATATGTTTTAGGTTAAAAAATATTATTTCCGAATTCAAAGTTAAAAATAAATTTTTAATAAAACACACTTTTTGCATTATTTTTTACAAAAAAGTGCGTTTTTACAATATTTCAGCAATAAAAAAATCTAAATCAACACAAACAGACAAAGAAAAAGGGGCCCACAAGAGCCCCATAAATATTAAATATTTATTCGACAACATTACAATTCACGGCGATATTCGCCAGGGGTCATTCCGGCTATTCGCTTAAAATACTGCCCCATAAATGAGGGATTTGGGAAGTTCAGTTCGTAGGAGATTTGCTGTATGGACATATCGGAATATTTAAGCAGATTTTTAATCTCCAAAACTACAAACTGGTCTATCCATTGATGAACAGATTTACCCGAATATGAGCGCACAACACGCGACAGATGTTTAGGGGTGAGGTTCATCTGCGCAGCATAAAACTCTACGCTGCGCTCGGTGCGATAGTGTTCGCGAAGCAGGGCAATAAGCTGCTTAAAGTAGTCTGCATTGCGATCCTTTGGCGAAAATCCGACATCAACCGACTGCTCGGTAACTACAAACTCACAAAGGCGGTAGAGCATACTTGCGTACATGTGTCGTACAGCCATCTCGCGGAAAATCCGCAGGTTTTGCTGCTCGGTAACCGAGCCTACATATTCACGATAAATAGAAGCAAACGACTTGTTAATCACATCGAGCATAACACTCTTGTCTGTAAAATTACGGACAATGCATTGAGAGTGAATAGAAGAGACTATAGGCATAATCATCTTCAGGTCAATATTCATATCTACGGCAAAGTCGCTATTGAACGCCGCAATATAGAGTTCGCAATTGTGACACTCCTTAAAAACAAGAACCGAAGTTGGTGCGACTAATACGCTATTCTTTGTCAGAACATAATCCTTCAAATGGGCAGACAAAGTCACATCACCCTCAGCGCAGACAACGATTATAAAACCATTCATCTTTGCCGGGTGTTTCATCTCATTATCAATGAGTTGGTCGAGCGACTGAATATGAATTAAAGCCGCATTTTTGCAAGCAACATACTCGACACCGTTCTTACTTGAAAGGGTGTCGATTTTGTAAGGAAAAAGCTCATTATTTACCATATACGACATAATTTTTAACAAATATCTATACTATTTCGGACATTTCAAAACTTTTCGGTCAAAATATCCTTTTTCAGACATTTATTCCGAGAAATGACCCTCACAAAAATCATTGTAATTTACAATAGTTTGCACTTTTTGAAAAATATAACTATTTTTGCAAGATAAATATTGTATAATAACACAAATAAATAATTTTATGCGAAAATTCATATTCTTACTCCTTGCGTTAGTATCCTTCGCAGCATCGGCTCAAGAGCAGGTTGTTGCGTGGAGCACCGATGTTAAGGAGAATGGCAACGGCAACTACACCCTGACCATCAAGGCTGACATTGCCGATGGCTGGCACATCTACGACGCCACCTACTCAATGACCCCGACAACTATTCAGTTCACCACACCTGAGGGCATAGAGCTTTCGGGCGAACTTCGCGCGCTCTCAACAGCAAAACCTGTCTCTGACGAGTTCTTTGGCAACTATGGCGAGTATGAGGGCGAGGCTGTATATGAGCAGGATATTACCGTCACAGGCAAGGGCGGCAAAATCAAAGCCTTAGTATCATATCAGGCGTGCTGCGAGGGTAGTTGCACCCCTCCAAACGAGGAGGAGCTGACCATTGAGGTTGGAGAGATTACCCCTGCCGCAGAGATTAAAGAGGTTAAAAATGCCGCAAGTTCAGGCTCACTTTGGGCAATGATTTTGGAGGCTATAATCTGGGGTTTGGCAGCACTTGTTACACCTTGCGTCTTCCCGATGATTCCGATGACCGTTTCGTTCTTTATGAAGAGCAGCGGCTCGGTGGCAAAGGGTCGCCTGAACGCTTCGCTCTATGGTCTTTTCATCGTTGCGCTCTACACCCTGCCTATTGCAGCGATTATCATCATCACCCGCCTTGTCGGTGGTGGCGCTGTAACAGCCGACATCTTCCAATGGCTCGCAACACACTGGTTGCCAAACATTCTCTTCTTCATCGTCTTTATGGTCTTTGCCGCATCATTCTTTGGTGCATTTGAGATTACACTGCCTTCGTGGCTTGTAAATAAATCGGACGCAAACAGCGAGAAGGGTGGCATTGCCGGCATATTCTTTATGGCGCTCACATTGGTGCTTGTGTCATTCTCCTGCACAGGCCCGATTATCGGCTCGGTGCTTATCAAATCGACAGCGGGCGAGTTCTGGGAGCCAATCATCACAATGCTTGCATTTTCAACCACTTTCGCACTACCTTTTACCATCTTTGCTTTCTTCCCTTCAATTCTCAAGAAGTTACCAAAGAGTGGTGGCTGGCTCAACTCTGTAAAGGTTGTGCTCGGCTTTGTCGAGGTGGCTTTGGGCTTCAAGTTCCTCAGCGTAGCAGACCAGGTTTACCACTGGGGTATTCTTGACCGCGAGGTTTATTTGGCTATTTGGATTGTGGTATTTACCCTGCTCGGTTTCTATCTGCTTGGCAAAATCCGCTTTGCTCACGACAGCGAGATTAAGCACCTGAGCGTAGGTCGTCTTGCTCTTGCTATTGCCGTATTCTCGTTTGTGGTTTACCTCATTCCGGGTATGTGGGGCGCACCTTTGGAGAAGCTCTCGGGTTACCTCCCTCCACAGTCATCACTCGACTTTGATTTGAGCAAGCAGCAGATTGTAGCAGCACCGCAGCAGGACAACACCACTTCAGGCGTTAAATACGGCGATGTACTCCACCTGCCACACGGCCTTAACGGCTTCTTTAATTTGGCTGAGGCTGAGGCCTACGCGGAGAAGGTTGACAAACCTGTATTTATCGACTTTACGGGTCACGGATGTGTTAATTGCCGAGAAATGGAGGCTCGCGTTTGGAGCGACCCAGCCGTATTGGAACTACTTAGAAATGAGTATGTTATCTGCGCGCTCTACACAGACGACAAGATGGAGTTACCGCAGAGCGAATGGGTTACAACCGACAACGGAAAGACTCTCAAGAGCTTGGGTAAGGTGAACGCTCACTACGCGCTGACACGATTTGGCGTAAACGCGCAACCATACTATGTTTTGCAGGGCAAAAATGAGAAGATTTTGGTTGAGCCACGCGGTTACAATCTCGATGCAGCAGCATTCGTAGAGTTTCTCAAAAAGGGCGTAGAGGAGTATCGCAAGTAGCAGATATTCAATACAATAAGAGGAGGGTGTCAATCGGCATCCTCCTCTTTCTCTTTTACTCCACCCATAAAAGCAGCCGCCCAATCCATCCACCCTCGAACAACGCGCGACACGGAGTATATTACCCTCAACTCCTCGCCAATCTGGACAAAATAACTCTTCAGCGCGACCTTATAGACAATTACGGCAACAACAGCCATAAAACCACCCACAAGAAGGCAAGGGGTTTTGAACGAGCCGAAAATTTCGGCAAGCCACGCCACAAATGCCCAGACTAAAAGCAAAGCCGCAAGTATTGCAGCGACAACGGTTATGGCGAGCGGTAAAAAGAAGGGGCGATCTGCTCTCATTGTCGGCTACATTGCAGGTGACTGATCGTGATGATGCTCTGCGTCGTGACACTTGCAGCGCATCTTCTCCAACTCATCATTGACAAAATCGCGAATAGTGTCGCGCATCTGACGACCCGTCTTTGGGGTGACAAGCATTGTTATAGCTGCACCCATCAACGCTCCTCCCAAGAGCGTAAAAATACATAATCCGGAGTTTTTCATAATATTGTGTTTTAAGTGTTCAACCCATACATAGCAAACCATAGACCAAATATTTGTCAAAGACAAAAGAATTGTCATATATTTTTTATATCTTTACACCAAATATGCACCTATGGCAGAGAACAACAATAATTTCAAGGCTAAAATCTTAACTGCGAGTGCAGGCTCGGGCAAGACATTCAATCTTGCCTACCAATACATATACGATGTACTCAAGGATCAACCCACTGAGAAGGGTGCATATCCGAAATATACAGCCTACCGCTCCATCCTTGCTGTCACCTTCACCAATAAGGCGACCGAGGAGATGAAGACCCGTATTCTCAAGCAGCTCAACAACCTTGCCGTTGGAGGCGATTGCGAGTTTACCGACAAACTGCTCGAGCAGACCGGTCTGAGCCTTGAGGAGCTTATTCGCCGCGCCCAGAAGGTGCGAAGCGCAATATTGCACGACTACTCCCGATTCTCTATCCTTACAAACGACACCTTCTTTCAGCGCATAGTTCGCGCCTTTGTCAAGGAGTTGGGTGGAGACTTGGGTTACTCCATAGAGCTTGACACCGCGCCAATTATCCAAAAGAGCATTGACACCCTTATAAACCAGGCTGACAACAACTCCGAACTGAAAGAGTGGTTGCTCAGCTTTGCTGAAGAGAATATCAATGAGGGCTCACAGTGGAACCTCAAGTCGAGTCTCAACACCCTAAAGGCTGAGATATTTAAGGAGCAGACCAAAGAGGCTATCGAAGCTGTGGGTGACAAGCAGCAGCTCAAAAAGTGTGTTGAGCAATTTACCAAAATAGCCGAGGACGAGTGCGCTCCAATTATAAAGATAGCAAAAAATGCTGTAAAGTTAATTCAGGACAAGAAGTTCAACAACAGTGATTTTGCATCGTCATTTACCATTTTCTTTGACAAAGTTGCACAATTCAAGGAGTTGCCCGAACTAACAGCCACAATACGCAAGCACACCTGTGATGAGCCACGAAAGTGGTTTCCAAGCAAGTCGAAGCCGACAGCCAATATGCTTGCTCTTGCCGAGCAATTGCAGAAACCGCTTGCCGACATTGTTGACAACTACGACCATTTGGAGTATCTGTTCAATAGTTGCAAATTGCTGCGTGAGAACTATAGAAGCTTCGCTCTGCTAAACGACCTATACCAAATCGCAACCGATTTGTGTAACGAGCAGAACACAATGCTCCTCTCGCAAACCAAGCACACAATCGCCCAATTGATTACCTCGGAGGATGACGCTCCTTTTGTCTATGAGAAGGTGGGCAACCGCTTCGAGAAGTTTATGATTGACGAGTTTCAAGACACCTCACTCAAGGAGTGGAAGAACTTTTTGCCGCTCCTGCGCAACGCTCTATCCGAGAGTGCCGACCTTGCGGTGTTGCTGGTAGGAGATATAAAGCAGTCGATATACCGCTGGCGTGGCAGCGATTGGAATATATTGCGTTCTATTGCGCCGGCCGATTTGAAGCAGAACAACACGCCGGTACATATCGAGCCTTTGGACAGCAACTACCGCAGTCTGCCTGAGGTGGTTACATTTAACAATACAACGATGGAGAAAGTGGCTATCAGCCAGAACAACTATCTCAACTCGTTACTCCAAGAGGCATTGACAAAGGGTATCATTACCGAGCGTGCATACGGTTCGCTCTACAACGCAATCGAGGATGCATACACCGACCTTGAGCAGAAGTCTAAAAAGAAGCACACCAACAAAGGCTTTATCAGAGTCACAGCTCACTATACGCCAGAGCCCGACATTATCAGTTGTTTGCGCGAACTGATATACGAGAAGGGATTTTTACCGTGCGACATAACCATCCTTGTACGCTATAACGACGATGCGCAAAAGATTGCCAAAGTACTCCTTGATGCAGGTGCTGAGGATGAGAGTATGCGTTTCGGTATTATGACTCAGGAGGCTCTGATACTCAACAGCTCGCCGATAATTGATTTCATTTTGGCAACTATGCGCTATGCTGTCAACCGTCGCGACAAGGTCAGCCTTGGCATATACAAACGCCAAAGATTTAATTATGACTTTATTACAGGGATATCGGAGGATGAGGAGCGGTTCTTTAACTTTCTTGCCAGCAGCACTCCCGAAGAGGCATTTGAGCATATTATGATGCGATTTGGCGATCTATTTGATGGCAATGAGGCCTACACACAGGCGTTCCACGAACATATAATAAAGTTCTGCGGCTCAAAGGTAGCCGATTTGCAACTATTCCTTGATTGGTGGGATGAGAAGGGTGGCGAAAAATCGGTTGCTATAGAGAAAGACCAAAACGCTATCGAGATTATGTCCATTCACAAGGCCAAAGGTTTGGAGAACAAGGTCGTAATTATCCCATACTGCACCTGGTCGTTTATCCCAAAGAAGTTCCACACAGGTACTATGTGGGCAAACTCATCAAATGACGAATATTTGGACAGCCGACTCTCGTTCCCAATAAAGTCAAGCAAGATGGCGGCAAACTCTATATTTGCAGAGCAGTATTACAAGGAGTTTATATACAATCACATTGACGCTGTCAATATACTCTATGTTGCTCTAACACGACCTAAGGAGCAGTTATACATATATTTCCCTGTAATTAAGCATAAGAAAGAGAAGAAAACATACGAAGAACAGATACAAGAACGAATACCGTCAACAGTCGGCCAGTTGCTCTACAAGATATTCGAGATGTATAAACAATACACTCCAAACGAGGATGAGCAACCTGCCGAGGGTATTATCTATCAAACAGAGCATAGCCACGAGGGTCCGGAGGAGAAGGAGCATAGCAAGGAGTCAACAATAATGCTCCAGCCTACACGCAGCTCCAACTACACGCTCAACCTCAAGTTCCCATCTGCGCGCTACATAGAGGCGCAGCAGGATGATAAACTTTCGCCACAAGACAAGGGCATTGCTCTGCACAAAGTTATGGAGCAAGCCACCTCGCGAGAGCAAATTACCCAGTCGCTGGAGCAGATGCTGATAGACGGCAAACTCTCAGCCAAAGAGTGCAAGGACATTGAGGCAAAAATAGACGCAGCCCTATCGGACAATATTGCCCACGAGTGGTTTTATGGCCAATGGGATGCCGTATATACAGAGAGTGGCATAATCGCCCCAAACAACATTAACAAGCGCCCTGACCGAGTAATGATTAAGGGCAAACGCGTAGTGGTTGTGGATTATAAGTTTGGAAAGCCTAACCAAGAGCATCAAGAGCAGATTGTGGAGTACTGCCAGCTGCTCGAACAGATGGGCTATCAGGATATCAGCGGATACTTATGGTATGTACGCCGCAGCAAAATTGAGAAAATTGTATGACAAAGGGACTGTTTTCAATAATACCTCATTCGTTTAGAGCGCGAGGGTGTATGGTGACGCTGACCATACTCGTGCGCGCACTGCTCAACTTCTTGGGTTTAGCCGCGCTGCTGCCTGTGTTATATCTTATACTTGACAGCGAGAATATACACTCAAACCAATGGTTATCAACGATTTACAACCACTTAGGCTTCACATCAGACACCAACTTTGTGATCGTACTTACAACCATAATGGTACTGTTTATCATTCTCAAAAGCGGAGCCAACATTTTGCTCTACCGCTTTGAGCGTGACTACATTTACGACCTCTATCGCTACCTGTCTCGTAACCTATACATAGACTACTTTAACCGCGGATTGTCGTTTATCAAGAACTCCAACTCCGCCGTGCTCTCGCGTAATGTAAATGTGGTATGTTACACCTTTGTAGCAGGAGTATTAAAGCCTACAGCTGTAATACTGAGCGAGTTGCTACTCTTCGCGCTGCTATTTATATCTATCGCCGTATATAGCCCTATGGTGGCGCTGCTTACAATGGTCATCTTTATCCCTGCGGCGTGGTTATACTTCGCCCTTGTGCGTCAGAAGGTCAACAGCTACGGCTCAATAGAGAACGAGGCACAGCGTCGCAAGTTCCGCGACACCGTAGAGACCTATCGCGGCTATGCCGACATTGAGATAAACAACGCCTTCGGCAAGATGCTTGAGGCCTTTGAGCAAAATACGCAGACAATGGTCGAGGTAGGCTCAAAAAACGCGACCATATCTACCCTACCGCAGATTTTTACCGAAATTGGACTTGCCGCAGGTATGGCAATGTTAGTCTCGCTTAGCGTCGGATTACAGAGTGGGCAAATAAAGATTTTGTTCGGTATCTTTGCCGTTGCAGCGTTGCGGCTTACGCCCTCCATTCGCGCAATAATGAGCGCGTGGACATCGCTGCGATACAACCGTTACACCATTGACATCATCCGTGATGCGCAGATTGACGCCCCTTCAACCATCGAGGACAGCAACACCGACCAATGGGCTTTCAATGACAAAATATGCGTTAAAAATCTCTCATTCCGCTTTGAGGATAGTCAGAGCGACACCCTTAGCGATATCAATTTTGAGATACACAAGGGCGAGAAGGTGGGTATCAACGGTCGCTCAGGTGCCGGAAAGACTACACTCTTCAATCTCCTTTTAGGTCTTTACACCCCAACTTCAGGCTCGATAGAGATTGACGGCACAACTCTTACTGCCGAGAACCGACGCTGTTGGCAGAACTCTAT
>JAFNYE010000123.1 GCA_017383345.1 Alistipes sp.
CGACTTGCGTTTTAGCGTGGGTACTTATTCGGCTGCTATGCCGCTCTTTTCGGAGGGCTGTATGTGCTGCGGCATCGAGCAATCTTTCCAGGAGGATGTACTTTCAAGTGTGAGCTACAAAACTCCGCAGCGTTTCTGGGGAGCATACTCATTTAGCTATGCTTACCACACTCGCCGCTGGTTTGAGGTGGGTGCTACGGTTACATACGCCTTTACTACGCAGCAGCGCCGCTATGTGGAGGATGACTCGCTTATTGAGAATATGAACGGCCACGCATTGAGCGCAATGGCGACCTTCCGCTTCAACTATTTTTACCGCGAAAATGTTTCGCTCTACTCGGCAGTCTCTGTTGGTTTTGCTGGCGGTACAGGCCTTGCGCTTCCGTGGATGGATGCAACGCTCTTTGGTTGTACATTTGGCAAAAATGTTTTCGGTTTTGCCGAGCTCGGTCTTGGCCTTGGTGGCTGGGGTAGAGTAGGTATAGGCTACCGTTTTGATGCAAAGAAAAAGTAGGAGGATAGGTTATGAGAAGATATATTTTTGCTGCCCTCATGGCTCTCGTTGGCCTTACGTCGTGTGTTGTTGATGATGGTTACAAACCCAATAAGGACAACTCGTCAAAGTTGATTTATCAGCATACAACAAACTTTATTTATAACAACTGCACAGAATCAGTAGCCTATGTTATTTATGCCGATGCTCTGTTGCGTGGTGATGCAGCTACTGCAGATGTTGTTAAGGGATTGTTCTTTAGTGATTATACCGCAACAATCAATGGTAACGATGTGGTGATTACTCCGCAGACAAGTACATATTATTATTTTACCGTTAAGACTGACGGCAAACCGCTTGCAGAGGGTGGTGTTTGGTCTGTCTATTATAATCTTGCGAGAGAACCGCGCATTACTTGCACTGGTATTGTTGGTGAGAACGGTGCTTTTAGTGTGCAGAGTGAGTATAGTGACTATTTCGATACTCTAACCATTGACCACACCCTGCGCTATGTGATTGATGCAGAGAATACGCTTGCTATTACAGTTACCGGCTCGGGAGAGTTTCGCGATGCGTTTAACTACACAATAGAGTACCAGATTGATGCTCAAAATCCGCTGGTCTATAAGGGTGACAACCTTTCAAACCCTGCTGAAGGTACAATTAACATCGACTACCTCGATGAAAAAACCGGCTATAGCAAGAGTGTTAAAGGCACAGTTTTGAGCAACACAGTTCACTTTGAATAACACCAAAACCGTTTGAATATGAAGAGGTTAAGTATTTTTCTTGCTCTCATACTTATGGCTGGCACTCTCTCGGCACAAAGACCCACTGTGATCCGAGAGGTTGAGGGTGACTATGTAAAAATCACCAAGATAATCCCAAAAGTAACCGAGAAACAGCACGATATCCGAGTTGGTATCGGAAGTGTGTCACTCTTCTCGATGCTTATGCTTGATGCGGACTTTTTTGGTACGGTGGATGAGGTTTATAGCGAATCATCGTTCCGCCAACAGATTAAATCGGCTGATTATTACAAAGGTGCGCAGTACTTTACAGGCGTGCTGTCGTTGAGTTATGCATATCAACTCCGCCACTGGTGTCAGCTGGGCGGTACGGTAAATTTTGCGGCAGTAACCCGTCCGTATTATGACAACATCACCAACGAAAAGGCATACGACCGCAATTCTTATTTTGCCAGCATTATGCCGACCGTGCGATTTACCTACCTCAACCGTGAGAAGGTACAGCTCTATTCGACCGTTTCGCTGGGTGTGGCTGTCGGTGTATATGAGACCGTTCCGTGCTACGATTTCACCCTCTTTGGCTGCTCGTTTGGTAAGTCTCTCTTTGGTTTTGCAGAGATTGGCAACGGCCTTGGCGGCTGGGGTAGAGTAGGCATTGGTTATCGTTTTGGTTCAACTAAAAAGTAGGAGGGTAGAGCTATGAGAAAGATATTTTCGATGATTATGGTTGCCCTTGTAGCACTTTGTGTGGCAACTTCGTGCAAACTTGAAAGTGGTAACACTCCGAACCCGGATAGAGCGAATAATCTTCTTTGGGGTCGCGTGTATGGTACAATCTATAGCCACTATGAGTACTTCAGAGTGGTGGCTTTTCTGAACGATACTCTACTCGGTAGGAGCCCTATTGATGATAACTATAAGCCGAGCAATGTTGTGGTTGAAACAAACCTCTATACGATTTACTACGGCGACGGTAGCTACGCAAAGTCGTATCGCATTGTGACCGACGGCAAGCGCCTCGATGAGGGTGGCAAGTGGACTATTTACTATCGCATAGGCACTAACAACGAGTATAAGAAGTTGGGCGAAGTAGAGGGAATTATTGGCGAAACATCAAAGTTCAACCTCTTGACTGACAGCAGTATGTGTACTATCTATGGCCACAATTGCTGCTACACTGCCGAGAGTGAAATGGAGTATGAGTACGACAATGTGCGTGAGAGCCTTTGTGTTAAGTACAACATATTCAAGGGTGTTATTTGGGAGGCCTCATCGCCGAACGACTATGCGATAAACTTCGAGGTTGTCGAGCCATTGGTTTTCCGCAATGCAATTGATGAAGGTAAGGTAAACATATTGTATAAAGATCTAATTGAGATTACAAGTCGCCAACTTTCGGTAGTTATTTCAAATCAAAATGCTACCTTTGCAACTCTAAATTAGAACAGATTAATGAAAAAACTGATTTTTGCGACAAA
>JAFNYE010000124.1 GCA_017383345.1 Alistipes sp.
ATCTAAGGCGCTGTTATGAGTTTTTTCGATTGGTTAGTTTAGATTTTTATGAACTTGTTTGGAAATTATTGTAATTGTTGGTAATTTTGAAATTATAAATTAATATAACTCTATGAAAAACTTGAAACTATTGATTATCAAGGGCGCTTTTGTATTGTGTGCAGCGTTGTTATTCAATGGTATTGCTGTAGCTCAGGTATATATGCCAACATTTAGAGGTGGAAGTATCCCAGAATTCAAAATGTGGGTTGTTCGCAACGCTGAATTGACTAAGGAGCAGAAAAAGATTAAGGGTGAGACCCGGATAGTTTTCTTTGTCAATAGTGAGGGTGTTGTAGAGCAAGTTGAGGTACTCGAAGCCCCTAATGAGGAGATTGGCGAAATTTATCGCAAAGTAGTTGAGAGTTCTCCCAAATGGCAACCCGCAGTTCAAAAGGGTAAAAAGGTTGGTGTAAAGATGGTTCTTCCTATCAGTAGGTAGATGTTGATTTTTGCAGTCAATCTATATGTTAATATTTTTACTATATTTGATAATTAATTATAAACAATGAGTAAAATAGTGGTTATTGGTAGCTCCAATACTGATATGGTTGTTCAGTCGGAGCGTTTACCTCGTCCGGGTGAGAGTGTCCTTGGCGGAGATTTTATGATGGCTGGTGGCGGTAAAGGCGCCAACCAAGCAGTTGCAGTTGCCCGTATGGGACACAAGGTTGTTTTTTCTGCCGCTTTGGGTAACGATATCTTTGGCGATGCCGCTT
This sequence comes from Alistipes sp., assembly GCA_017383345.1. Lineage (GTDB taxonomy): Bacteria > Bacteroidota > Bacteroidia > Bacteroidales > Rikenellaceae > Alistipes. Next base: position 759 of record JAFNYE010000124.1, read on the forward strand.
TGAGCAGTTATCAAAACTTTGGTATTGACACGACTCATATTGTTCGTAAAGATATACCTTCGGGCGTAGCTCTTATTATGGTTGACTCCAAGGGCCAGAATTGTATTTCTGTGGCTTTGGGTGCAAATAATGCCTTGACTATTGAGGATGTTCTCCCCGCTCTTGAGAGTGTTGAGAGCGGCGATATTGTGCTCCTTCAGCTCGAGATACCTATGGCTACCGTTGAGGCAGCCGTTGAGGCAGCTGCTGCTAAGGGTGCGAGAGTGGTGCTTAATCCGGCCCCTGCTGCACCGGTTAGTGAGCAAGTGCTTTCAAATCTCTATCTTATTACCCCAAATCAGACCGAGGCTCAAACCCTGACAGGTGTTGAGGTTACTGATGAGGCTTCTGCTTGTGAAGCGGCTCAGATTTTGTGTGCTCGAGGTGTTGAGCGTGTGGTTATTACTATGGGCGGCTCTGGAGCCTATTTGTACGAGAATGGTAAGGGTGTGATTGTCCCTGCCCGTATGGTTGATGCTATTGATACTACAGCGGCGGGCGATGTCTATAACGGGGCGTTGTGTGCCGCTTTGGCAGAGGGTAAGAGTCTGGAGCAGGCGCTTGCGTTTGCAACTAAGGCTTCTGCTATATCGGTTACTCGTGCTGGCGCTCAGCCATCTGTTCCTTCGCGTGAAGAGGTCGATAATTTCTAACTTAAAACTATAAAATTATGTTTATCATTGAAAGTTATTCTTTGGCAGTAGTTTTCTGCTTTATTACAATGTTGTGTTGGGGTTCGTGGGGTAATACCCAGAAACTCGCGGGTAAGACTTGGCGTTATGAGTTGTTCTATTGGGACTATGTTATCGGTATGGTCTTGTTCACTCTGCTCCTCGGCTTTACTATGGGCAGCACAGGCGATATGGGTCGCAGCTTCGTTGCGGATTTGTCTCAGGCTCAGTTGTCAAGCATCGGTTGGGTATTGCTCGGTGGCGTAATTTTTAACGCATCTAATATTCTGCTTAGTGCGTCAACATCGCTTGCGGGTATGTCTGTTGCATTCCCTTTGGGTTGTGGTTTAGCTCTTGTTTTGGGCGTTATTAACAACTATCTCGAGCAGAGCAAGGGTAATCCTATGTTGCTCGCTTTGGGTGTTCTTTTTGTTGTTATAGCTATTGTATGTAACGGTATGGCTGCGGGTCGAGTTTCAAAGCAATCTCAGAGCAATGGCAATAGCCGTAAGGGCGTTATCTTGGCGATTGTTGCAGGTTTGTTGATGTCAACTTTCTACCGCTTTGTTGTAAAGGGTATGGATATCGATAATTTTGAGCAGCCTGCTGTAGGTATGCTTACGCCATATTCGGCAATCTTTATCTTCTCTTTGGGCGTGCTTATCTCTAACTTTGTATTTAATACCTATGTTATGAAGCGCCCATTCGTAGGCGAGCCGGTATCTTATAGCGAGTACTTCAAGGGCTCTCTTTCAACTCACCTTGTAGGTGTTCTTGGCGGTGCAATCTGGTGCTTGGGTACTGCATTTAGCTATATCGCAGCTGGTAAGGCTGGTGCTGCGGTATCTTACGCTTTGGGTCAAGGTGCGCCAATGATTGCTGCATTCTGGGGTGTATTCATCTGGAAGGAGTTTAAGGGTGCAGACCGTAAGACAGGCTATCTGCTTGCACTTATGTTCGCGCTGTTTATTATCGGTCTGGGTATTATCGTTGTAGCTGGTAACTAAGCGCACTTTTACTCCAAAAAATAAGAAGCTCTTGAATGAGAGCTTCTTATTTTCTATACTCTTTGCGGAAGTTTTTAGGAGTGAGTCCAAATTGTTGTTTGAAACATTTAATGAAATGTGACTCTTGCGAGAATTGGTATTTGTTGGAAATCTGCTTTATCGATAAATCTTCTTCAACAAGCGTCTGCGCAGCTAAAGATAGACGCTGCATTCTGAGCCATTGATAAGGCGTTGTGTGGTAGTGCTCGAAAAAGTGGTGCTTAAACGCAGATTCGCTTATATTGCAACGCGCAGCCATCTGTTCCACTGTGTATGACTTGAAAATAAACTCCTCCTCATACTGCTTGAACGGATTCTCTACGCCTACGGTCTCTCGGCTCATTGTGTGTGACGAAATAACCTTCTCAGAGCCCGTCTCAATGTCGTAAATCGACAAAACGCTTACATTTGTTCGCACAACCCTTGTTCTGCTGTTAATCGGAGGAATAAGTGGTTTTCTTGGCATTTTCGGTTTCGTGTTAATTATTTGTAAAAGTCAGAGCCACCCAATAGATGGCCCTGACTGATTGTGTTATAAGTTGCTTAAACTTGTTGTGTACTCAATCTCCTCTTTGGAGTCAAGTGTAAGGGTTATCTTGATGTTGTGCTGTTTGTAGTCGGTTGGCAATGTTTCGGTTGCGAAACTGATGTTTTCGGTGTTCAGTTTGCGACCGCTTATGCCAATGTATAGCAAAGCATAACTGTCAGAGTTGATGTCGCTTAAAACTTGATTGTGCTCGGCTACAGTTGTGCCGCTAAAGCCATTGCTGATGTATTCTGCGAGCGATCTAAACTCTACAGTGAACAAATCATTCAACTCACTTCCGACAGGGTGGTTTTCGTCCCAAGCTCGGTCTGATGTGATTGTTATTTTGTCAATTTTGTCGCTAATGCAATAGTATATGCAGTTACCACTCTCAATGCGCCAAGCGCTGTCAGTGGTGCTGTTTTTGTAGTAGCGAAAAACCGATGCGGTAGGGTTGTTGTCGCCATACTTATCTCTAAGCTGGCGGTACTCGGTTGATAGCTCGTCGCCATTAGCGCCTGAATATACCGAATAACTATTACCACCAACAAGCGATAGAGCTAAAGTTAAACTTTCATCACTCACTACAGCTGAGATAACATTGCCCATCATAGCGTCATTACTTCTGTTTAGACTTACATAGGTGCAAACAGTCGCATTGGCGCTAAATGTTCGGTCTGTCATCTGCTCCTTGTTACAGCTCACAGTAAGCGTAACTAATGAAATCATAAATAATAACTTTCTCATATCTTTGATTTTAATGCTTTACAAATAGAACGAAAATAATCAACTTTTAGTATTTTCGGTTTGGTGTTAATAGTTTGTAAAAGTCAGAGCCACCCAATCGATGGCCCTGACTGCTTAATTTAGTATTGTCTGCAACAAGGATAATCATCCTCGTTGAATATGTGAGTCTCTTCAAACTCTATGCGGGCATTTGCTTTCTCAATTTTGCATTTATATTTGAAACTATCATACGAGTCAATGCAGTTGTTTGGTAGCGCACCGTCAATCATTAAAATACCATCTTTATAAGATACAACTTTGACTGTAGTTGTAGTTGTGTGAGGCTTGAGGTCTTCGGCTGTAATTGTTATTGTAGCGTTACCAACATCACAACTCCACTGCCAAGTGTCATAAAGAGAGGTAGGATGATCCTTTGCCTCAGGGTCTTTGGTAATTTCACAGTCGCTGTATAAGCCGCTGATATATGCCATTTTGCAAGTTCCGTCGTTGTAGAAAACGATACTCTTGCCAATGCCATAATCGCTAAACTTTGCACCAATGGAGCCAAAAATACCCTCACCAAATGGTTTCTCAATCTTGTCTCCAATTTTAACCTCGCAATCAATAGGCGTACATACACCAGCTAATAAATCCTTGATTAACATCTCCATCTGGTCGGTAATTACGCGACTCTCTTGCTCGTTGTTGATAGCCTCAGAAGGATTGTTGCAAC
>JAFNYE010000125.1 GCA_017383345.1 Alistipes sp.
ACGGAGAAGACGAGCAGCGAGGTTACCGTGACCAAGACCTACAAGGCGGTCATCAGCAACTGAACCTGGGATACAGAATGCCTGAAGACCCTCACCGATAGCCTCGGCAGCGTCAGCAGCGTTGGTGCAACCCTTCTTGATTGCGATAGCAGCACCTACTACATAAGCCCACTTTGCGTTCTCGAAGCAGATTGGCTGAGTCTCCTCACACATTGTATAAGGGTCGATACCCTTTGCATCGCAGATAGCCTTTGCCTCCTCGATGCCGTTGATGCCATATTGTGCAAGCACAGCGTTAATTTTCTCTATTCTGCGCTCATAGCTCTCAAATAATGCCATAATTTTCTAATTGTTTAAGGGTTTGACAATATGGTTTACTCGTGACGAGGGTCAATGTACTTAACAGCATCCTTGAAGCGGCCATAAGAGCCCTTTGCCTTCTCCAAAGCCTCAACAGGCTCAATACCCTTCTTTACAAAGTCCATAAACTTGCCGAGGTGAACGAACTCGTAACCGATAATCTCGTCGTTAGCGTCAAGACCCATACGAGTACAATAGCCCTCAGCCATCTCAAGGTAACGAGCACCCTTTGCAAGAGTACCGAACATTGTACCTACCTGAGAACGAAGACCCTTACCAAGGTCCTCAAGAGATGCACCAATAACAAGACCGCCCTCAGAGAAAGCAGACTGAGTACGACCGTAAACGATCTGCTTGAACAACTCACGCATAGCGGTGTTGATAGCATCGCAAACAAGGTCAGTGTTAAGAGCCTCAAGGATAGTCTTACCTGGGAGAATCTCCGATGCCATAGCAGCTGAGTGAGTCATACCAGAGCAACCGATAGTCTCAACCAAAGCCTCCTGAATAATACCGTCCTTTACATTAAGGGTAAGCTTGCAAGCACCCTGCTGAGGTGCACACCAGCCAATACCGTGAGTAAGACCAGAAATGTCCTTAATCTCCTTGGCGCGTACCCACTTGCCCTCCTCTGGAATTGGAGCAGACTCGTGATTAGCACCCTTCTTTACGCAGCACATTTGCTGCACTTCGTGTGAATAAATCATAGAGTTTTATTTTTTATAAATAAAGTTTGTACACAATCAATTGCAAAGGTAATAAAAATTATGGATTTACCGATAATTTACCACAATATTTTTCTTTTTACACTACGGATGTTCCACAAACGGCTTTGCATAGAGGCTCTTGGCAATAGCCACCTGATCGGTCGAGAGGAAGTCAATACCGCTTTGATAAATATCTAACATCGAGGCCAAATCGTTGACCGTCCAGGTATTTACCGTCATTGAAAGATTATGAGCCTGCTCAATATACTGAGGGTGGTTTTTCAACGAGCTCCACTTGTAGTCTATGTTGTTAATGCCGTCGTTCCACACCTGCTCAGGGGTCTTATCCGATGTACTTGAGAGGTATCCGACCGTGATATTTGGCAACAGTTGTGCTGCAAGTTTACAAGCATCGTAGCTAAAGCTGATAAAATCAACCCTATCCTCAAAGCCCTTTGACTTTATAAGGTCAACAGCGCGCTGGGTACAAGCAATGGTATTGGCTGTACTATTGTGTTTCTTGACCTCTACTATAAGTCGCAGATTTGGCGTAGATTTTGACTGCTCCAATATAGCCTCAAGGGTTGGCAACGGCTCGCCATTACTCAGAGTCTCACTCTTAATTTGGGCATAAGTAGAGTTTTCGATAACAAGGCCACTCTTATCGGTTGTCTTATCGTGATTTAGCACAATAACGCCGTCGGAGGTGGTAAAGATATCAAACTCTGTTCCGTAGATACCGCCAATATTCTGTGCCGACTTAAACGAAGCCATCGAGTTGTCCGGCTCGCCATTGTTGCACACGCCTCGGTGAGCTATAATTTGCGGAGCGACATATTTGCGAGGGTTATCAGTTACCGTGAACTCTACATTGCCTATAAAGTTGTTATCCTGACCTCTTACGACATACAAACCATAGACTCCCGACACCATATCCTGTGGAATGGTAGCCACAATTCTATCACCCTCAAAGCTACACTGCGGTTGGCTTACAGTTACTGCCGAGGAAGGCTTAAACTCAAGCCTATCACCACTCTTCAGCCCTGTTGCATAGACTGAGTAACGGCTGCCCGCCTTAACCTCTGCGCCAGAGAAGTGCTCGACATTGGTGAGGTTTATAGACGAGGTAACTCTATCTCGTTTCGCCTCGTTCCACGACTTTGCGACCTGCTCATCGGTAAGCGGAGCGTCATAAATACGCGCCATAGCCACATCGCCATTCCAGCTATTTTGTGGCGAAGATGGAACGGTCTTACGAGCATCTCCACCGATAGCAAACCAGCAAGCGGTATCATTCTTTGGCTGCACAAACTCTCCCGATGTGGTAACTGAGCCATACTTAACGCCGTCAACATATACGGTAGCGCGACCCAGACTCTTGTTCCACACTCCGACAATATGGTAGTACTGACCCACCTTAGGCTTTACGCTACTTGTAGCCCAAGCATAATCACTACCCACGCGAGGCAGGAAGGCTATACCTCCGCCCCTATCGCTCTTTGTAAGCAAGAAGCCTGTACCTCCTGTATCGTGACACGAGAACCACTTTGCCTCGTCGCTGCCATCGTGGTTGGTGTTCAATCTCACGATAGTCTCCATAGTATGACCATCGGCCAACTCAGCACGGAACGACTCATTGCTCTGGAAGTTAATCTTATAGAAACCCGAGGTAATATTAGAGTAGAGCGTATGGGCAAATCTTGCCATATAGCAACCCTGGTAATTCTCGTAGAAAGTAGTAAGGTCAGTCGATGGCGAGTACTCGACATACATCATCTTTGCCGACACATCGGTTGCCGAGCAGTCGGCATTAAAGACCACATCAAGCATATCTGCTCTCGGAATATCATCAACAACAAGGTCAACATCGCCTACATTCAGACTATCGCTTCCGCGGGTAATGACAATATCATACTTACCACTATCAATCTGAGGTATAGCAAATGTAACACAATCGGCATACAACGATGTGGTACACTTATATTCGCGGGCTCCGCTGCGCAATGTAACGCCATCGCCAGACTCAAAGCCGTAGCCATAGATAGTATATCTATAACCCTCATTAACTCTCGCCTCTGCTGCATACTTTACACCCTGCAGCACAATACCGCTCGTTGTGCGATCACGCTTTGAGCGCTCATAGAGTGTTGTAACATCCGATGCAGTAAGCGGAGTGTTGTAAAGTCGGGCAATAAGCACCGTACCATTAAATGCGCGCTCACCCTTACCTGAGCCTGTATCTGCACCTACGCATACTCTCTGACCATCTTTATCCGCACAGATAGTCAGTTCTGCACCCGCAACCGATGTTGTTCCGCATAGTTTTCCATCTATATAGATATGGATTTTCTCGCTCGCTTTATCCCACACGCCGATGATGTGGTAGTAGTTGTTTCTCTTAGGGATAACACCGCTTGTTGCTTTATGATAGGCTGCGCTACCATTGGTTGTAAAGTTCGGCATAAAGACAATATCTCCGCCATTTGCCTGCGAGTTTACAATAAGGCCAAAGCCCGCGGCATCCTGACCTGAGAAGAACTTAACCTCTCCCGACGGCATATCCACAGCCGGCATCATAAGGCACTCCATCGCAAAGCCGTCAGCAATAGCACTCTTAAAGCGGTCATTGTCTGCGTAGCTTATTGAGTAATAACCCTCGGTCACGGATGTGCTTATATTATGATTGAAGCGAGCCACATTTATGCCCTGCACATCATCGTAGAATACCGACAGCGCTGTTGACGGATAACTCACCACGCCCATATTCATAGGCGAAACATCGCTTGCAGTAGTATCGCTATTAAAGACCAAATCGAGCAAATCAGCAACCACTACCCTATCTGTTGCCGTATATGTAAACTCAGGCATTCGATAGACCCTATTACGACGAAGTTCTACGGCAGAGGAGTGTCGGCGGGTCATAGACATACCGGCATTGTCATACAAAGTAACTTCAAAACCGTTCTGCAGAAGTGTTGGAGCAACGGCAATAAATAGTTCGGTAGCCTTATCCGAGAGGGTGCAATCGCACTCAAGGCTGACCACGGTCGAACCGTTGTCAATAGAGGTTTGTGGCTCGGAGTTCTTAAACTCCACATTGGCTCTACCTGCCAAATATTGGCCCGAGGTAGCCTTCAGCTCCACTTTAGTGATTGTAGCACTACCCTTGACACTCAGCGCAATGACCGCCGAGAGGTTGGCCATCTTCAGATTACCCTCCGTTCCACAAGCAGCCATTACAAAGCCCTGACGGTCATAGCTCGGCTTGTCCAATCAAACGCTCTGCTTGGCAGGAAAGTCAACGACAAGATTTGACCCGCTGAGCGCACTGTTGGCACTATACGGATAGAGAGCATAGATAAGACTCTGCGCACCCGCTACAGCCTCGCCCTCAAAGGTTGCACTCTGCGTTCCTGCGCCCGACTTAAGTGTAAAGCAGGCGTTTGTTGTATTGCCATAAAAGACCGAAAGACAATCTCCAGACTCCCAATAGTGGCGATATGCCGAACCGAGATTTTCAAAATAGGCTCTTGTCGAGCTATCTACATCGAGAGTAATCTGCTTGCGCTCCAATGGCAGTATCTCCACCTCCTGATATCTTGAACAGGAGAGCGACATAACTATTACCGATAAAAATATAAGCAATCTTCTCATAGTGCAAAAGTTAAGGTCAGTTTAGTCCCATTCCAAGTTATCAATCTGCGAGTCGTCATCCATATTGGTTGAGACGACAAATCCTGCGTCAATTGCAACTGCAATTACACGCAATCGGGGAGGGTAATAATTGGTCTTCATAGTTAAAACTGTTTACATACACACAAAGATAATAAAACTATCTGAAAAACAAAACCTCACAAACGACGATTTTCGCCCAATGTAACTTTTTTTCACACAAAAAAAAGACCTGCAAAGCGATATTTGCAGGCCTAAGTGTGGTTAACCAATATTGTTACTCCGTGCGTTTCAAAGCAGTAGTGGAGATAATATCAAGAAGCAATTCAAAATCGCTCTGGCTATACTCGGTTGACATAGCAACAATGCGTCCGAGAGGGCTGATAACAAAGCAGCGAGGGACATATTTTGTGGCATAAAGAGAGTAGGCTTTAGAGTCAGGGTCAAGAGCCACGGCAGAGTGGCAATCAATCTCCGTAACAAACTGACTTACAGCATCTTTCTCCTCACCACGAGAGACGGCAAGAATGTCGAAATTACGGTCCGAAAACTGCTCGGCAACATCGTCAAGACCCGCCATCAGTTCCTGGCAATCACCACACCACGACGAGAAGAAAACCAACAGCAAAGTTTTGCCTTTGTAATCCGATAGACTTAGCGTCGATCCGTCAAGGGATGCAACAGTAAAGTCGGGCGCTATTTCGCCAACCTTAACGATGGTTGAACTCTCAAAGTCCGACTGCGCATTGAAATCCATTATTGCAGCACAACCTGCAACCGAAATTCCGAGCAAAAACGAAAATAAAATATTGCTTATCAATCTCATATCGGCGTCAAAGGTAGAGAATTAGTTTGAAATCTCAAAAAAAATATATATATTTGCTAACAAATAATACCGAACTTAGCCAAGTTTTGGCGCAATATGTCACTCAAAACAGCCTCAGACCCACATTTTAGGGTTGGTCGCTGTTTGTCTGCACCTATTTATAATAAATAGGGAAATTGTGTCCAAGCAGGCCAAATCGGAGCGCAAAAGTGTGTGAAAACAAAAAACAACAATATTTTTTAATTATAATTAACTAATTTTTTATCACTCTTTCTTATGAAAAAGTTTTTACTTTTCGTGATGGCTGCAATCGCAATGGTTGCAACATCTTGCACAAAGGAGCAGACCACAACATCTGTTCCTCTCGGCGAGGAGGTGACTGTTACCTTTACCGCCGATTTGGGCGCAATCGAGTCGCGTGCTATCGCTGACGGACAGAAAGTAAACGAGGTTGCTTGGGCAATCTACCTTGAGGGTGCTGCTGAGCCATTGGCTGACCTTAAGGGTGTTTTGCCAATTAACAACAAGCAGGGCGTTTTGGAGGTTCGTTTGGTGACAGGCAAGAGCTACGACCTCGCCTTCTTTGCATACTCAACCGAGCAGGCAGCTTCCGAGCAGGTTAACGGCGTTAACCCTACACCGTCTTACTATGCTGTTGATTGGAACACCAAGAGCATTACCGTTGAGTATCCTGATGGTCAGATTGCAAACGACACTGACAAGCGCGACTGCTTCTGGCATGTTGAGAAGGGCTTGAAGGTTGAGGGTCCGGTTAACAAGACCTTTACTCTCCACCGTCCTTTGGCACAGCTCAACTTCGGTGTTACCGCAGAGGATACCCTCGCAGCTCAGACTGCAGGTTTAGTTGTAGGCGAGTCTAAGATTAAGGCCTCTACATACGCAGGTTTCAATATGTTCACCGGCGAGTGCTTCGACCAGGAGACTGTAGAGTACACCTTCGCTCAGAACACTGTTCCTGATCAGGCTCTTACCGTTCAGGGTACTAACTACACATACATCGGTACTGTATATCTGTTGGTTAACGACAAGATGCTCCAGGATGTTGCTATCACTATCTACAACGAGTCAGATAGCAAGGAGATCAACACTTTGGAGTACTCAAATGTTCCTATGCAGCGTAACTACCGCACCAACATTCTCGGTGCGTTGCTCACCAACCCTGTTAAGTTCAACATCATCGTTGACGAGGCATTTGAGGAGCCTGACTATGTTGCTAAGCACTGGGACGGCACAACTAAGGAGATTACTCCAGACGCTGAGGGTGTTTACAATGTAACTTGCCCTGAGGAGCTTGCTTGGATTGCTGAGCAGGTAAATAGCGGTGCTAACAATTTCGAGGGTAAGGCTATTGTTATCCCTGAGGAGAACGAGGCTCTCGACCTCAACGGTTTGAACAACTATGTTTGGACTCCAATCGGTACTGCTAAAAACCCATTCCGTGGTTCATTCGATGGTAACAATGTACTTATCCGCAATGTTGTTATCAAGACCCCTGAGTGCGCTGGTTTGTTCGGTAAGGTTATCGGTGCAGGTATTACTAATGTAAATATTGACGGTATTACTATCGAGGCTAACCACTACGCTGGTGCAGTTGCAGGTTACGCTTACTCAAACATCACTTACTGTACTGTTAAGAACTTCAACATTCTTGTTACCCCTAATGAGGTTGTTACCCGTGAGGCTGCTTACGACAACGGTGACAAGGTTGGTGGTATCGTAGGTTATGTTGGCGAGAATAGAGGTGAGGGTTACACTATCAACAACAACGTCGTTGACGGTGGTACTATTACCGGTTACCGTGACCTCGGTGGTATCGCTGGTGCTGCTTATGTTAAGGAGTGCAAGACCAACAGGGTTACCAACACTACTATCACAGTTGACCAGGAGACTAACTTCTACGGCAAGAAGCCTATCTACACCGAGAAGTTTGTAGGTCGCGTTCTTGGCGGTACTCTTGGCACTAACACATCAACCACTACTCTCAAGTTTGAGTACCACCCTGCAGATTTGGAGTGGAGAACTGTTAAAGAGGTTGTTGCTTATAAATCTAACGCTGATGTCTTTGTTCAGGGTTGGGTAGTTGCTGCTTGCGACAAGAGCTTCGTTATCTCTGACGAGACTGGTGAGTTACTCTTTGTTTACAACCCTAAGACCGCTTCTAAGGTTGGTGCTATTGTACGCGTTACGGGTAGAGCAGGAACTTATGGCGATAGTAATTTGATACAGGTTAACAAAAACTCTACCGTTACAACTCTTGAGCAGACCGTTGAGGTTACTTATCCTCAGACTGAGGTTTGGACTAAAGAGCAGATTGATGCGTATGCTGCAAAAAACACCCGTACATTCGTTAAAATTAAGGGTGCGCTTAACATCAGCGGTACTCACTACAATATTGAACTTAATGATGCAAAAGTTGATGGCTCGCTTATATATCCAAATAACGATATTAAGCCAAGCATTACTGCTTTGAACGGAAAGACTGTCATTGCCGAAGGTTATGCAGTGTACACGAAGAGTGGCTATATGAACATCGTTGCAACTAAGGTTGAGGAGTACAAGGTTGCTACCGAGTGGGGTGTAGTAGGTGATCACAACAACTGGGGTGCAACTCCTGATATCACAATGTACACCGCTGACAACAACCTTATGTTCGCTAAGGGCGTAGAGTTGCAGGCAGGCAAGAAGTTCAAGATCCGTGCTAACAACGAGTGGAACGACGCTAAGAACTGGGGTATGAGCACTGCTCAAGTTGTTTACAGCAATATGAAGTTGCCTGTAATCGTTGGTGCTGGCAGCCAGGATATGACCGTTTTGGAGAATGGCACATACGACATCTACTTCGACCTTGAGAACAAGACTGTATATCTTATGGAGGCAGGCAAGAGCATTGACTCTGCTGCTGAATATGAGCGATACGAGGTTCCTCAGTACGACGATAGAGAGTGGAGACTTGTTGGTGCATTCAACGACTGGAATCCAAATGACGACAACTACTTGATGAACCTCACTGAGGACAACAAGTGGGCAGTTATCACAACTGAGTTTACTGCTGACACAGACCTCAAGTTTGCTGCTGACGGTGGTTGGAACTTCAACTTTGGTAACGGCGTAACTGTTGAGCTTGGCGTTGAGTACCCAGGTTACCAGAGAGGTCAGAACATCAAGGTTCCTGCTGGCAAGTATAAGATTAGCCTCTCAATGTGCGACGGTCGCTTCAAGTTTGAGGTTCCTGTAGTTGAGGTAACTAAGGATATCTCATTTGCTAACAAGGCTCAGCGTACTACATTCAATACCACTAAGCAGGTATGGGAGCAGAACGGCATTACCGTAACTAACGACAAGGCTGCATCTACAAGCAATGTTGCGGACTATGCTAATCCATTGCGTTGCTATAAGAGCTCAAATGTAAAAATCGAAGCTCCTGGCAAGATTCTATCTATTGTTATTGATTGCTCTGGATTGGAAGCAAAGTATATTGATCCGTGGGGAACTAATAAAAATAAAATTGTAACTATCACTTTGGATGGTACATCTAATAGTTATACCTTCACTAAGTTGTCGGCTCAAGCAAGAGCTTATAAGATGACCGTTACCTGGTTAGAGTAACAAACCCTACATAACAAAATAGGCCTGCCGATTTGGCAGGTCTATTTGTTTTATCACTATGCGTTACTTGCGTCTGAAGCGGGTGATAACAATGAGCAACAAGATAACAAGCAGCAGCGAGTAGGAGACCAACCTAAAGCCCGCGATATTGGAGCCTATATAGGTCTCAAACGGGTACATCTCGTTAAAGAGCGAGCTTGCATCCCACACCATTGAGAAGGTGGTAAAGAGCGTAAGGTAGAAGAGCAGGTTGTTCATACGCTGGTCGTCATCCTTCTCGCGCTTATCCTTCTGCTGAGCCAACATCTGATAGAGGCGTTGCTTCTCAGGCAAAATCTCAAGACCACTCTCCATAGCGCGATGAATAAGGCGTGGCAGGAAGTTGTACGACACATTGTCAAACCAGCAACCATACTCAAACTCATCAAACTGCTCAAGCAGCTTACCCGCGCTCTTGTGGTAGATACGGAAGTCATTATTGAGGCGGAAGAGGTAGAACTTGACATAGAGCTCGCTGATATAGAGCATACCGAAGTAGTTGTCTATCCAATTGGAGATATTGCCAGCCGTCACATCGTGCCCCAGCATTGTGAAGGTATCAAAGAGCGAGAGTGCCTTCCAATTATTAAACACCGACACGCGCCCCTCCTTCATAATCGTATCGAAGTAACTCTTTGACGACGAGAAGTCCTCATCGGGGCGATAAGAGCCTATAGGCGCTACCGTACCGAGCTCAAAGAGCAGCTCATCGGAGTTATCTCCACCCCACTGCTCGGCTGTAACGGTTGCCACCTGGAAGAGTTTGAGCTTATTGCCATACTCCACAAGGCGCGAATAGAGTGCCTCATTGCCCTTACCCACACATTGAGAGGCATTGAGGGCGTAAAAGCGATAGATATCGAGTACAGGGTCAAGAGCGAGCTTTGCAAAGGCGCTATTTTTCAGCGCAATGCTATCAACCCCTCGCAGGCGCGAAACAACGGCTGTAACATCGTTTGGCGTGCAATCCAAATCTACACGCACCGAGAAGAGCGTCAGCCCAAAGGGGGCTTTGTAGAGCGTTATATTATCTACATAGGTAGAGACCTTTCGCTCGGAGGCTCCAAAGCCGACAACAACATCCACATTGCTACCTATATTATATATATAGCGGTGGATTGAGTTCTGATTAGCACCAAAGTTAAAATCGACAAACTCGGGATAGTAGTAGTTGCTGCACGACTCGCGCTCAGCGTCACTCATAATTACGGGTTGCCACTCTGCCTGAGGCTCAAAACCCGCCTTAGTAGCAAAAGCTCCGCACAAAAAACCTGTATATTTCATAGGAACAAATTTTTCAAATATATACAAAGGTAGTTAATTTTCGGAATAAAATTGCTATATTTGTAAAAATTCAAAGCCCTATGACTAACTTTGTCTATCTTAGAGAGTTGACTGACAGCCAGAGACTCTCGGCTGACGCACTTGTTGAGCAGAGTATTGAAGCGCTGCCCTACACCCTCGCTGCGCCTATAAAGCGTCTTTTTGACCACATCGCGGCAAACGAGTATGGCAAAGCAATGAACTACGCCCTCGACTTTATCGAGATTTCAACGCAGTACATCTCCATACTGCTCTTGGTGCGCCTTATTGAGCAAGAGCGCTCCCTTCCTGCGGAGCAGAGGCGAACAGCCCGCATAATCAACAAGATAGACAACAAGCGCCCCCTCTCACTCGGCGACTGGGTTAACGACATACTCACGCCGTTGCTCTTAGCCTCAAAGGAGCGTATGGGCGAAGATGAGTTGGTACAATCGCTCACAACACACCTTCTGCGCAAGCAGAGCTGTACCCTATTGGGCGACAAGCGCGAGCCGAGCGTTGTGCAGATACGAAACGAGTATCGCGGTCACAGCACCACCCTATCGGAGAACATCTACCGCGGTGTGATTTACACCCTCGAGCCTCGCATTCTTATGTTGCTTCAGGCCGTTGCACCTATGCAACAATACACCTTCTACTCCTCGCCTACCGAGGGTAAGCGTCTGAGCCACAAGGGCGCAGGGGCAAGCCTTGAGAGCGACGCGACAACTAACGAGCAGGTGGGCCACTACTACATTGACCACAACGGCACCACAACCGACCTCTACCCGCTGATGATTAGCAGCGACAAGGGTTACATCTACCTCTTTCAGACCCTCAAGGAGGAGAGCGTGAGCTACATATCGTCCAACGAGGAGGCTGTAACAATCTCGGACGAGAGCCATAACGACGCCTTTGACGCCCTATTGCAGCAGATTGTACCCCAATTTGACATCTCCAAAGAGCTTAATTGGGAGCAGATGACAGCCCTTGCACGCACCGAGTCGGAGCATTACCTGAGCCGCATATACTCCGAGAAGAAGTACAACCGCGAGTTGTTTGTGGACCGCAAGCAGATATCCGACGCCCTCAGGCTATTCTATCAAAGCCCTACAACCCTCTTTCCTATCCTCGGCGAGGCTGGTCAGGGCAAGACCAACCAACTATGCTTCTGGACCGAGAGGCTGATTGAGCAGGGCAAGTGCGTACTCATATTCTCAAGTGCCGACTTTGCCGCCACAACGCTCGATATGCGTCTGAAGAGCATATTCGGTTACTCGCTGCGCAAGGATATAGTCCGACTGATAGACAACCTGCACGACAAAGCACTCCAAAGCGACCAATATTTCTACATATTCTTTGACGCCATAAACGAGTGTCTGCACTACAAGGATGAGGCGGAGCAGATGGGCGTAGTTGCCCTCTACAAGGCCATTGTGCGCCTGTTTATCAACCCAAAGTACAGCCGTTTTAAGGTGGTGACAACCTGTCGCAGTTACACCTGGAAGCACGCCCTGAGTCGCTTGGCGCAGAGCGAGGCACCCCACACCTTCACTTCGGACAACGACAGCCACTCTGCCATTCGAGGCTTTACTGCCGACGAGCTAAAGCAGGCCTACCACATATATCAGGAGCTTTACCAGATGCTCACCCCGTTTGAGGCGCTGACCGCAACAGCCAAAATACGCCTCAAGGACCCCCTTATTCTCAAGATTGCCTGCACCAACTACTTAGGCAAGAGCCTACCCGAACTGAGCAAAGATTTCACATCGGTGGCCCTCTTTAACCGTATGTTCAACGACATTGCAACCTCCTACGCGGGTAAGAAGCAGTGTCAGATTATCGAACTTATCGCCTCGCATCTATTAGACGAGTACGAGCGTGGCGTGGCTGCCGACAGCATTACCGAGAGCGAACTTAAGGCGGCGCAGAACGACGCTTTCAACCCTCTCCACCCACTTGCAAACCTCATATACAAGCGTGACGGCATATCGGTGGCATACGCAGAGCTGATGAACAAACCCGAGCGCCCTGTGCTACGCACTGCCGAGAATGTGCAGACAGGCCAAAAGCAGATACAGTTTATCTACGAGCGTTTTTTGGAGTATGTTATGGCGCGTGTATTCGTTGCCCGACAGAGTGCCAATGGAGCGATTACAACCCCTATACCCGCTCAGGCCTACATCCGTTGTCTGAGTCAATCGGCTGGTAATGTGGTCTATATGGGTGCTATGCGCAACGCCCTGGCGATAGATATTCTGCGCACGCACGACTACTCTACCGTCATCTCAATGATGCGCGACTATGCCGACAACTACGAGGTGTCGCTGCTTGTGGGCGAGCTCAACTCAACACTTATAGGCGAAAACTACGAGCAGGAGATTTTTGCCCTCATAGAGCTGCTCTTGGGTGCCGATATAGAGAACGGTGCAGAGCTTACTGCCGAGCTGAACACCATAACCAAAGCCATTGAGAGCAACAAGGCTACCGACGAGATTATCGAGCGCCACAAGGTTGTTCAATCTGCCCTTTTGCCCCTTATCCGTATG
>JAFNYE010000126.1 GCA_017383345.1 Alistipes sp.
TCTGACGCTAAAATAGTGCGAGAATGGTGGTAGGGAGTTTAGTGAGTTTAAGGAATTTAATGAGTTTAGGGATATGACATAAAATCACTAATTTCCCTAATTTCTCTAAATTCCTTATTGCACTCAAAAGCGTTTGTTTTCGGGTTTAGGAAGACCATCATAGATGGTAAAAGAAAAATAGAGTCTTGACCTCAAGCTTGCTTGAAAGGGCAAAGGCTCTATTTTTATTGTAATAGCCGCAGGCTATCCTAAACTCGCAACGATAGGAAGATAAACGCAGTTTATCCGAAAGTTTTTGGGGCGGCTTTTTGACCCACCTAAAGGTGGCTCTTCCTCCTCGCGGCTCGGCATAGAGTACAAAGTACTCTCTGCTCTCGCTCCGCAGCGTCGGTTGCAAAAAGTCGCGGTACTCTTACTTGCGTCTGCGTTTTGGCAGGGCCGAGATATCCTCGTTATGGTCGATACCGCCACCGAGGGCGCGGTAGAGTTCGATAATGCCTTGTATCTCGTCAAATTTGTCGGTTATCTGCGAGAGTTGGGCAGAGAGGAGTTTCTGCTGCGCGGTGAGTACTTCGAGGTATGTTGACTCGGAGTGACGCATAAGTTGCTGTGTGCTGTTTACGGCGCTCTCAAGGGCGGCAATCTGCTGTTTGCGTATGTCGCGCTTACCAATTGCTGCCTGACACTTTGCAAGGGCGTCGTTCACCTCGTTTCCGGCCTTGAGCAGGGTGTGCTTGAAGGCAATCAGAGCCTGCTCCTGCTCAGCCTTTGCAATCTTGAGTCGGGCGTGGTTGCTACCGGCATTAAAGATAGGTGTAGCAAGGGCGGCTGTGAGCGATGTAATCAAGTCGGTAGGTATTGCAAGACCGATTTGACCGCTGAGAGTGAGTTTCGGAATAAACGCACCGCGGGCACTATTTGTGGCATAAAACGCCTGCTCTAATTGCTTCTCTGCACTGCGAACATCCGGACGGTACGCAAGCAGTTGTGCAGGGATGCCTACAGCGAGTTTGCTATTGAGCTTCTGCTCATAGATTGAGCCGCGCTCAAAGTGCTGAGGTGTTGTGCCAAGCAGCAGCGCGAGAGCGTTCTCTATGCGGGTGATGTCGTACTCAAGGTCAAAGAGCGAAGCGTTGATAGAGCAGCTGTTGGCCTCGGTTTGCGATACTGAGGCCTCGTTGGTCATACCTGCCAGCTTCATAGCCTTCATAATGCGGACATTCTCTCTCCACGAGTCGGCTGTTGAGCGCGACACCTCCAACTGAGCGTCGAGCATAAGCAGAGTGTAGTAGTAGTTGGCAATGGAGGTTACAAGGGCTGTCTGAACGCTCTGACGATAGAGACGGCTCTGCTCGTATGCGGCCTTTGCGCTACGCTTGCTGTTGAGAATACGGCCTGTAATGTCAACCTCCCAACTTGCGTTTATAGGCAGGCTGAGGCTGCTCTTGCCGCTGTTGAGGGTGTATGACGGGTTGAAGTTAAAGCCCGGGATGAAGGCGAGGCGCGCGGTTTTGTATGTTGCCTCTGCCGCAATGATGCGCTGTGCGGCGCTCTGCATATCGGCATTGTTCTCAAGTCCCTGCTCGATAAGTTTTTGCAGATGTTTGTCTGTAAAGAATGTGCGCCAATCAATGTCGGCGATAGTTGTAGAGTCGGTGCTTTTGACATCGACGCCATAGATATTGTCGGTAACCACCTGTGGACGCGAATACTTCCCAAATACCGAACAACTTGTTGCCACTAAGCAGATGGCGATGAAATATATTACTTTTTTCATTACTCCTCCTTCTTTGGTTTTACGACCTTTTCTTGAATTGTCTGGAAGATGATAAAGAGCGCAGGTACAAGGAAAATCAGTGCTAAAGTACCGACAACCATACCTCCAACTACGCCGGCACCCAATGTGTTGTTTCCGTTTGCGCCTACACCTGTAGAGAACATCAGCGGAATCATACCGAACACCATTGTAAGCACGGTCATCATAATTGGACGGAAGCGCTCCTTACTTGCCTCATAAGCAGCCTCGAATATGCTCAAACCCTGACGGCGACGCTCGCAGGCGTACTCGGTAATAAGGATTGCCGTCTTTGAGAGCAAGCCGATAAGCATAATCAGACCTGTCTGCAAGTAGATGTTGTTCTCCAAGCCCATCATATTGGCAAACGCAAAGCTGCCGAATAGACCGATAGGTACGGTCAAAATTACGGCAAACGGAATGAAGAAACTCTCGTATAGAGCGCAGAGAATAAGGTAAATCAGCGTAATACAGATGATAAAGATTGTAGCTGTATTGTTGCCGCTGGCAGCCTCCTCGCGAGCAATACCACCAAAGTCGTAGCCGTAGCCGATAGGCAGAACATCCTTAGCCACCTCATTAACGGCGCGAATAGCGTCACCCGACGAATATCCGTCGGCAGCACGGCCGTTGATAGAGATAGATGGGAACATATTAAATCGGGCCAGATTTTCAGGGGCATATATCTTCCTGAACGACACAAATTGGCTGATTGGTGCCATATCGTTGCCGATGCGGATAAATACATTATTGAGCGTTTGCAAATCGACACGATAGCGAGGATCGGCCTGCACCTGTACCTGATAGAGCTTAGTAAAGCGGTTGAAGCGGGTAGAGAGGCGACCGCCATAGTAGCCGTTCAGCACCTCGAGCACCTCCTTAGGCGATGTGCCTGCACGCTTGCACTTAACCGCGTCAACATCAATCTGATACTGCGGGAAGCGAGGGTTGAATGATGTTCGTGCCGAGCCAATCTCGTCACGAGCCTCAAGCTCTGCAACAAAGCGTGTGGTAATCTCGGCCAAGTCCTCGATAGTACCACCCTTGCGGTCCTGAATGTGAAGCTCAAAGCCATTGGTTGCGCCATAGCCAGGAATCATCGCCGGCGAGGTGGTGAAGAGTGTTGCCTCGTTGATATTTGTTGAGTAGCCCTTGATGCGGTCCATAATGTCAAATACGCTATGCTCCTTACCCGGGCGCTCATCCCAATGTTTGAGTCGCAGGGTAAAGTTACCATACGAAGTACCTGCACCTGTGGTCATACCGAAACCTGCCATATTAAGATATGCGTGGCACTCGTCAATGTGGCTTACAACCTCGCGGTCAATGCGGTTCATAACCTCTTTGGTGTGGGCAAGCGAGCTACCCGGAGGTGTTGAAACATCGATGCGGACAGTACCGATATCCTCGCGTGGGATAAGACCTGTCTTGGTGTTGTTCATAAAGTAGAGCAACAAACCGAAGCCTGCAACGATAAACAGACCTGCTACCGCCTTGTGGCGCAAGAAGAAACTAACGCCGCCCATATAACGGTTGGTTATAGCGTTAAAACCACACTCTACAGCACTACTTAGGCGCTGACCGAGGGTGAGTTTTACATCCTCGCCACGCTCATTCTTAGGCTTGAGCATCATAGCGCAGAGGGCAGGGCTGAGTGTGAGCGCGTTAATAGCCGAGATACCTACAGCCACGGCCATAGTAAGACCAAACTGAGTGTAGAATATACCCGATGTTCCGCCCATCATAGATACAGGGATAAACACCGCCATAAATACCAGCGTCGAGGTAATGAGCGCGGTAGTTACGCTGTGCATAGCATCCACGGCGGCCTTGTGTGCCGAGCGGTAGCCCGCATCAAACTTGCTCTGCACCGCCTCAACCACAATAATGGCGTCATCCACAACCACACCAATCGAGAGTACCAACGCAAAGAGTGTGAGCAGGTTGATACTGAAGCCCAAGATGTAGAGGAAGAAGAATGTGCCAACCAATGATACGATTGTGGCAACGAGTGGAATAAGTGTAGCGCGGAAGTTGCGCAAGAATACGAACACCACAAGGATAACCAAAACGATTGCCTCCAAGAGGGTGCGAACAACATTCTTGATAGAGGCGTAGAGGAAGTCGTTGGAACTTGAGAGGACAACCATCTCCAAATCCTTAGGAAAATCCTCTTTTACCTTCTCAAGGTATGCGTCAATCTGGTTGATAACCTCGGTAGCGTTTGAGCCTGGGGTCTGATATACGCTGAACGATGTACCGGGAGCGCCATTAACCTCACCAATGTAGAGGTATGACTGTGTACCCAACTCAATCTCGGCAACATCTTTGAGTCGCAGCACCTCGCCGTTTGGCAGCGCGCGGATAACGATGTTCTCAAACTGCTCAGGGGTCTCAAGGCGACCCTTGTAGCGCATAGCGTATTGGAAGGTCTGATTTGCATTCTCACCCAAAGAGCCTGTTGCGGCCTCGATGTTCTGCTCGGCAAGAGCAGCCGAGATGTCGGCAGGGATGAGCTTGTACTGTGCCATAATGTCGGGCTTGAGCCATATACGCATACTATAGTCTGCACCACGCACATCAATATCGCCCACGCCCGGGATACGGGAGATTGCAGGTACGAGGTTAATCTTGATGTAGTTGGCGATAAATGTACGGTCGTATGTGCCATTAGGGCTATATACGGCAATCTGCTCAAGGATATTGGTCTGACGCTTCTTTACGGTCACACCCACATCGGTAACCTCTGACGGAAGCTGACGGGTTGCGCGTGAAACGCAGTTCTGCACATTGACAGCCGCCATATCGGGGTTGGTACCCTGCTTGAAGAATACCGAGATGCTCGCGCTACCGTTGTTTGTGGCGCTTGAGGTCATATAGGTCATATTCTCCACGCCGTTGATAGCCTCCTCAAGAGGAACGACAACAGCCTTCTGGACAGTCTCGGCACTTGCGCCTGTATAGTTTGCCTGTACGCGGATTGTAGGTGGTGCGATATTAGGGTAGCGCTCAATAGGGAGCATCGCAAGACCTATAAGTCCGCCGAGGATGATAACGATAGATATGACCGACGAAAGAACGGGACGGTCGATGAATGTTTTAATATTCATAGTCGTTATTTGCGAGCTTCGACAATATTTTTAATCTTTATAGGGTCGCCCTCGCGAAGCAGACCTACACCCTCGATAACGATGGTGTCGCCCTTCTCAAGACCGTTCTCGACAACATACTCTTTACCATTGCTGATGTTGAATACATTGATAATCTGGCTTATAGCCTTGCCCTCCTTGACGGTATAGACATAAACCTTGTCCTGAATTTCGTATGTTGCAGACTGCGGGATAACAAGACAGTCATCTGCCTTATGTGGCAGGATAACATTGCCCGAACCACCTGAGAGCAACAGACGGCGGTGGTTGGGGAACTTGGCGCGTACGGTCACAGAGCCTGTGGTTGGGTCGATAATGCCTGAGATAGCCTCAATGCGACCCTTCTCTTTGTAGATTGTGCCGTCGCTGAGTTGCAACTCTATTGAAGGCATAGCCTTGAGTGCCGCCTCAAGTGTACCGTGCTCACGGGTGAGCGAGAGTACCTGACTCTCGGTCATAGAGAAGTAGATGTACATCTCCGAGTTGTCCGACACGGTGGTCATAGGGTTAGAGTCCGATGGGCTTACCAGAGTACCTACGCGGAAGGGGAGCATACCTACTACGCCGTCGGCTGGCGATTTTACAAGGGTGTAAGAGAGGTTGTTGCGAGCATTAACCTCGTTAGCCTTAGCCTGCGCA
The DNA here is from genome assembly GCA_017383345.1 of Alistipes sp. GTDB lineage: Bacteria > Bacteroidota > Bacteroidia > Bacteroidales > Rikenellaceae > Alistipes. Next base: position 5,584 of record JAFNYE010000126.1, read on the forward strand.
AGCGAAGCCTTTGCTTGAGCAAGTTGCGTGCGAGCCATATTGAGGTCAAACTCCGAGATGATGTTCTGCTGGAAGAGCAACTCCTTGCTGTTTGTAGTAAGTTCGGCAGCGTCAACAGCGGCCTGAGCTACGCCTACATTGGCAATGGCTGTCTCAAGAGCTGCCTGGTAAGGGGCTTGGTCGATGGTAAACAGAGTCTGGTTACGACGAACAATAGAGCCCTCCTTGATGTGAACATCGGTGATGTAACCTTGCACCTTAGGGCGGATGTCAATATCCTGCTTACCCTGAATGGTAGCAGAGAATGACGATGTGAGTTTGCGCGATGTAGGCTCAAGGATCATCGCGTTGTACTCGCGGGTGCGCTTGGTGCTTTTCTGTTCCTGGCAACCAACAGCTACCGCAGCAAAAGCAAGAAGAATAAAAAGATAGTTTTTCATTATTGTGTTAGATTTATAAGTTTCAGCTCTTACACTTTGTGTAAACCTCGCAAAATTAGTAAATTCCTGATAAAAAATTCCAAAATTTCGGTCAATCGCCCAAATTTGAGGGTGAATAAAAAAGGTCGCACTCAAAAGTGCAACCTTATGGTGGAGTATGAGGTTCCAAAATTACTCTTTGCAGATTATCTCTACAATCTGCTTGGGGTTGTTAACGATATGTTCTGCTCCATTGTCTAACAACTCCTCGTGGTCGCGAAAACCCCAAGTTACACCTATGGAGTGTGTCCCTGCGGCTGCGGCGGTCTGGATATCCACACCTGAGTCGCCAATCATATAAGTCTGGTCGGCTGTAGCGCCACACTGCTCCATAATAAGGTGTAGCAGAGCTGCATCGGGCTTGAGCGGAAAACCCTCGCGATTGCCGTAAATGGCCTCAAAATGAAACTGTCCAAAGAAGCGCTCAATCAGACGGTTTGTGCCTGCGTGGAACTTATTGGATGCTACCGCTAAAGTCACCCCTGCGGCTGAGAGTTGCTCCAACATCTCAATAATGCCGTCATAAACCTCCGAGTAGCGGTCAATGTTGTTGAGATAGATGTCAACAAAATCTTTGCGGGCAGAAGATATATACTCCTCGGTGCGCAGATGCTCGGGCAGGGCGCGCTCAACGAGGCGTTTTACGCCATTGCCTACAAAGTGGCAGTAGTCGTTGTAACTGTGTTGTTCAAGCCCGCGTTTTGCGAGCATTTCGTTGCAGCAGGCGGCCAAGTCGCCTATGGTATTGAGAAGGGTGCCGTCGAGGTCTAAGATTGCAAGTTTTTTACTCATTTTTAGCTTCTGTTTTTACGATTTTGTATCCTATAGCTGCCACAATAAGCGAGATTAATGGGCTGGCAAGGTTGAATATACAGTAGGGTAGGTATGTTATTGTAGCCACACCTAAAACGGTGGATTGCGTCATACCGCACGAGTTCCACGGCACCAATACCGAAGTCACCGTTGCCGAGTCCTCGACTGAGCGGCTGAGGAGTCGGCCCTCAAGGCCCCTGCGACGGTATAACTCGCTGAAGGTGTTGCCCGTGATGATAATTGAAATATATTGGTCGGCAGTTGTCAGGTTGCAGAATATACCCGTAGCCAATGTAGAGCCTACAACGCTGATGGTGCGGTGTGCAAAGCTCATAAACAGGCGTGTGAGTGCCGAGAGCATACCGCTGCCTGCCATAACGCCACCGAAGCACATCGCGCAGAGTACCAGCCATATAGTGTTCATCATTCCGCTCATTCCTCTTGTTGCAACCAGCTCGTTGAGCATAGCGTCGCCCGTATCTAAGGCTGTAGATGAGGCGTTGGCGATAGTGAGAGCCTTAAATACCGAGAGGGCCGAGCCGTCGCCTGCTATAAACTCTATAATTTGCGGCTGGAAGAGGTATATTGCAACCGAAGCCAAGAGTGTAGCCACAAAGAGCGTTATCAATGCCGGCAGTTTGCGCAGAATGAGCATAGCCGTAAGTATTGGCACAATGAGCAACCACGGGGTGATGTTGAAACTATGGTGTAATATCTGCGTTATATGCTCTATCTGACCCTCAGAGTCGGGAGTGTGCGATATGGAGATTACAAAAAACACAGCCAATGCCAGGCAGAACGACGGCACGGTGGTAATCAACATATACCTTATGTGGTCAAATAGCGGCACTCGTGATGCTGTTGAGGCCAAAACGGTTGTGTCGGAGAGAGCAGAGACCTTATCTCCAAAATATGCGCCCGAGATAATCGCGCCCGCAATCCAACCCTCGCTAAAGCCCATAGCTTTACCTATACCCATAAGTGCCACACCTATGGTGGCAATCGTTGTCCACGAAGAGCCTGTTACCAACGATACCAATGCGCAGATTATGCAGGCAACGCCCAGGAAAACCTTCGGATGAATAACCTCCAGACCGTAGCATATAAGTGTAGGTACAACGCCGCTGAGCATCCAAGTGCCCGATATAGCACCAATGAGCAGTAGTATGATTATCGCCGAGGCAGAGGTGCGAATGTTCTCGATTATCGCCTCCTCCAATATGTTCCACTTGCCGCCACATATAGTTATTGAGAGCGTCGCTGCTACCGAGGAGGCAAAGAGCAACGCTATCTGGCTGCCGCCCATAATGGAGTCCGTGCCAAAACACTTTATCACCAACGCCAGCGAAACAATGAGTACCATTAACGGTATCACTGCAATCCATAAGGGCGTCTGCTTCTTATATTTGGATAAAAAATTGGTAAATTTCATTCAACTTGCTTTTTATGGTGCAAAGATATGAAAATTTTTGTACCTTTGCGCAAAATATTATCGCCCTTGTAGTTCAACGGATAGAACGAAGGTTTCCTAAACCTTAGATAGCAGTTCGATTCTGCTCGGGGGTACGATTTGTTGTGATAGCGGGGCATATCCTTCCGCTAACTCTAAAAACCTCAATGGGCAGTACGGCAAGTACAGCCCATCGTTGTTTTTATAGCCGAGCGTTAACCCTCCTTTGGAGGCTTTTCACTGCTTCGACTTAGTAATATCGGTTTTTAGAGTGGCACTCGACAAATACCTTCTCCCCCCCCCAAAAAAAACAAAAAGCGACCCTCGCGGATCGCTTGTTTGTCAGTTTTGGTTTGATTACTGAGCAGGAGCAGCCTCAGGAGCAGGAGCCTCAACCGGAGCCTCAGCAGCAGGAGCAGCCTCAGCAGCAGGGCAACCCTGGCACTCAGCAGCCTTCTCGCACTGCTCGCAAGCAGCAGGCTCACAAGCCTTGTCACACTTCTTATTATTGTTACCTGCGCAGCTAACCATAGCTACAGCTGCAGCCAAAACTACCAAAGAGAGAATCTTTTTCATTGTCTTAAGTTTTAATGGTTAAACAAATATTTACACACAAAATTAAAGACGATTTTTTGAAAAAGCAAATTTTTGGGTGTGAAAATATGGCAAAAACCTACATTTTTATTTGGCGAGTTCCTCTAAAGGGATGTTTTCGCGCATAATGAAGGCTTTTGGGAAGTCGCGCTTAATCTTTTCAAGCAGGACCAAAGCCTCCTCTTTAGAGGTGCAGTTTCCTGCGGCAACCTTAAAGTAAGGGTTTTCGTAGGTCACATAGCTCTGCTGGTCGGGCATACGGACTGCGAGGGTGTCGCGTGCAGCCAAAGCCTCGGTGCGGGCTGTTTGCGAGTTGCTCATAAAGATCATTATACGGAAGCCGTTGACAGCTGCCGTCTGCTTATTGGCACCCTGTTGTGTAAGGTTAGCCGCGTCGTCGTGTTCGGTAACTATAACGGTCTGCTTAATGGTTGTCAGCGAGTCCACCTGCACAGGGGCTGCGAGCCTCTGCTTGAATGTTTGCAGATTTTGGGCAGAGAGGGCAGCGCTCACTGCAATAGCGGCAACAATTATAAGTCGTTTCATAACTCTATTATTTATAACCTAACTGCTTGAGTATTGTTGTTACTTGGGTCTTTTCGGTGCCGAAGCTCTTCTTTATGCCCATCATCTCGATTGTGCCATTATAGGCAATCTCGATGCCACTAAAGTCGTTGCTCTTGGCCTTCATCACCAGCGTAAGCACCTTTATTGCATTGCTGATACCAATCTCCAAAGGTATGTCAATCGAACTGATAGCCTTCTTGGGCATCGTTACGGGCGACATAAGCGATATTTTGGCGGTCATAACCCCGTCAACATAGACCTCGCCCTCGGCTACGCTAAGAGTTGGCTCATATCCTGTCTCGTTTCTCACACGCAGAGTGATTACCCAGCCGCCATTTATTGAGCCGCTTATATCCTCAATAGCCTCTACGCCTATTTCGCGCTTGATTTTGTTAGCCATCTTCTGTTGTGAGCAACCCACCGAGAGCAGGATGACCACAAAGAGCGACAGCAATACCTTTATATAATGTCTCATAACTTCTCTGCTATATATATTTGTGCTATGCCGAAACTCTGGCTGCGACGGGTGATGTTGCCGAAGCCTGCCGAGGCGATAATCTCCATAAAGGCGTCAGGATTTGGGAAGCCATCGACCGAGTTAGGCAGGTATTCGTATGCCGAGCGGTTGCGTGATATAAGCCCTCCGACCCACGGCAGAATTTTGTGCGAATAGAGGCGGTATGCCCACGCGATAAGCGGGTTTGTGGGGTTTGAAAACTCAAGTATCACAAGGTGACCGCCGTGCTTGAGTGTGCGCTGTAACTCCTTGAGTGCCTCTGCTTTACGCTCAAAGTTGCGGATGCCGAAGGCTATGGTTACAGCATCGACGCTCTGGCTCTCGATGTCCAACTTCTCGGCGTTGCCTTCTCTAAGGGTAATCTGCTTGTTGAGGCCCTGCTTGCCCACCTTTATGCGGGCAACCTCAAGCATCTCGGGCGAGAGGTCTATGCCGCAAATGGCGCTGCCCTCTATGCGCTTAGCCATAGCAATTGCCAAATCGCCTGTACCTGTGGCGATGTCGAGAATTAGCTTGGCTCCGAGGCGGCGGATGATGCGCACCACGCGGCGTCGCCAAATCTTGTCTATCGACATAGAGAGTATGTGGTTGAGGCGGTCGTAAGTAGGAGCGATGTCGTCAAACATCTGCTTTACAGCCTCTGTTTTGGGTTGGGTCTGGTTCATAATTTACTCATATTTAACAGCCTCGCTCGGCTCTATGCGCGACACTATAGCCGACGCGGCAAAGAGGAGTGCGAGTATTGCGGCTGCAAAGATAGTGTTTATTATCAAAATATCGCCTATATTTATAGAAACGGGAACTTGATTGACAAAGTATGCCGTAGCGTCAAGTTTTATTGCGCCTGTATATTTTTGTATCAACAAAAGTACAATGGCAAAGGCGTTGCCTATAGTTATACCTCTGCCGACAATTGTAGCGGCTTGGTATAGAAATATCTCGCGTATCTTGCTGTTGTTCATACCCAGACTCTTGAGTATGCCCACCATTTTGGTGCGCTCAAATAGCATAATAAGCAGCGCTGTAATCATATTGAACAGCGCCACGATAAACATTATTATGGTTATAACGCGCTCGTTGATATTGTGGGTTTCGAGCCACGCAAAGATGTTGGAGTATAGCTCCTGTGCGGTTATAGCCGAGAGATTTGCACTGCCGTCATACTGCTCAAAAAGGGCGGTGTTGAGGCGGTCGGTCACCTCGTCGTTGTCGTAGCCCTCGGCAACGGTTATCTCGTATCCTGAGACGGTTTGGTCGTCCCAGCCGTTGCTCTTTTGCACATTGCGTATGTCGGTCATTGCAACCGATACGGGGAAACTGCCGATAGGGTGATAAGTACCGCACACCTTCATTGTTTCGCGTTCAGGAAAAGCCTCCGTGCCGAGTTGCAGCAACTCTATGCGCTCGCCTACGCCGATATTGAGTTTTGTGGCGACATCCTCGGCGATAAGCAACTCTTTGCGACGCTGCTTGCCTATCTGCGGCACAGAGCCCTCAATGACCGATTGGGCTATGGCGTCGCGGTTGTCAAAATTGACCACACCCTTGATTACAATGCCGGCTGTACCCTGCTCGCTGCGGATAATGCAACTGCGCATAGCATAGGGGGTGAGGCTCTCTATGCCCTCGGTGTTGGCAAGGATGTTGCTTAGACTCTGATTAGGCTCTACGGGGCGGGTTTCAGCGCCGTAGATGGTTGACAGGTCGGTTATTGTTATATCTGCCGAGATATCCTCTATAGTGCTGGTAATCTGCTTCTTGAAGCCTTTTACAACCGATGCTGTTATAACCATTACTGCGCAACTGACCGCTACGGCGATAGAGGCAATTATCGTCATAGTGTTTTGGGTTGAACTCTTGGTTTTGGCGGTGCGTCGGGCTATGAGTAGAGGCAGATTCATAGAGTGTGTCAGTATAAAATCTTGTCGGCCTTCTCTCTCCACGCCTTGAAACCCTCAAGGGCGTTGTCACGCATAATGTTGATGCACGGAATAGAGCGCTCGGAGTAGTCGAGTGCTATCTGGTCGTAGATAAATGAGTCGTCAAAGTCTATCTCTTTGGCGTCTTGCTTTGTGTTGCCGTAGAATATACGCTCCACGCCTGCCCAATAGAGGGCGCTAAGGCACATAGGGCAAGGCTCGCACGAGGAGTATATTGTACACCCCGAAAGCTTGAAGTCACCCAACTTGGCGCACGCGGCGCGTATGGCGCTCACCTCAGCGTGGGCTGTAGGGTCACAATTGGCTGTAACTCTATTTGTGCCGGTGGCTATAACTTCACCATCGCGAACAATGACGGCACCGAATGGTCCACCGCCATTTGCAACATTTTCTATTGATAAATCAATAGCTTGCTGCATAAACTTTGCATCTTCTGCTGTAAAATTACTCTTTGTCATAGTGCAAATTTACATAAAAATTTTTAACTTTGCGAAGATTTTGATTTTTTTAACTTGTAAATAATATTTAGCGATATGTTCAACTTGTTACAAAGCTACACATCTGCCACCGGGTCCTCGGCTTTGACCAATCTGACTACCTCGGAGGCTTTCTTTCTGATTATCATCATCGCAGTCGTGGGTATGATTGTTCAGATGCGTCTGCGCTCGGTGTTCAATAAGTATTCCAAAGTCGCCATTTTCAACGGTATGACCGGTGCAGAGATTGCCGCCAAGATGTTGCGCGACCACAATATAAACAATGTCCGTATCACTTGTGTCCCGGGTCAGTTGACCGACCACTTTGACCCACGCACCCTTACGGTTAACCTCTCAGAGGCTGTCTATACGGGTCGCTCTATCGCCGCAGCAGCAGTTGCTTGTCACGAGTGCGGTCACGCTATTCAGCACGCCGAGGGATACGCTCCGTTGCAGTTGCGCTCACAGTTGGTGCCGATTGTCAACTTTGCATCAACAGCGGCACAGTGGGTCATTATCTTAGGTCTTATTTTGATGGGCGTTTCGGGTAGTGCGCTTGTTTGCTGGTTGGGTGTGGGTATGATTGCTGTCTCGGCGCTGTTCTCAATAGTGACCCTGCCTGTTGAGTACAATGCGTCGGATAGGGCGTTGGAGTGGCTCTCAAGCAGCCGCACTTTAGCCTATGATGAGATGGATGGAGCGAAAACTTCGTTGCGATGGGCTGCGCGAACATACCTCGTTGCAGCATTGTCGGCAATAGCCTCGCTGCTCTACTATATTGCGTTAATAAATAACAGACGAGATTAATATGAAAAGATTACTAACCTTTGTGGCTATGTTGCTTGTTGTGGTGTCGGTATCGGCGCAACAACAGGCAAAATACATTTTCCTCTTTATAGGTGACGGCATGGGTATAAATCATATCTACGGCACGGAACTTTATAATGCAGCAATCCATCCTGAGATGGAGAATAATGGTCGCGTGAGCTTCTCTCGCTTCCCCGTTCGTACCTTTGTGTCAAACCACTCCTCCTCGTCGCTTGTTACCGACTCTTCTGCGGCAGCAACAGCTATCGCTTCGGGTGTTAAGACGGTGAATGGCTATATGGGTGTAGATGCAGACAAGAGACCTGTCAAGAGTGTTGCCGAACTTGCTGCTGAGCGAGGTATGGCTACGGGTGTTGCTACCAATGTTGCTATGAACCACGCCACTCCAAGTGCCTTCTATTCTCACGCAGAGTCGCGTAGCAATTATAAAGAGATTTTTGACCAATATGTGGCATCTGATATAGATTTTGCTGCGGGAGCGACGGTGCTTTGCCGTCGTAAGAGCGGTATCACTCCGCAGGATTGTGTCGAGCAGGCTAAAGAGGCGGGTATTAAGGTCGTTCAGGATGCTCGCGAGGCGGCAAAGGTGCGCAAGGGTCGCGTGTTGTTGCTCGGTAAGGATCTGCGCAAAAAGACCCTTGAGTATGCCAACGATATGAAGGAGGGCGATCAGAGTATTGTTGACTATACTGCTGCGGCTATTGAGTACTTCGAGCGTACTGCCAAAAAGTCGGGCTTTATGCTTATGGTCGAGGCGGGACACTTGGATTATTGCGCTCACGATAACGATGCTGTGACAACTTTTGAGGAGGTTAACCACCTCTCGCAGTCGGTGCAGCTGGCTCTCGACTTCTATAAGAAATATCCGGAGCAGACCCTGATAATTGTTACTGCCGACCACGAGACGGGCGGTATGTGTCTGGGCTATAAGAATTACAAGATGAATTTGGAGCGTTTGGCGTGGCAGAAGCACTCGATTATAAGCCTCACGGATAAGATGCGTCAGTTGCGCCTTGCGGGCAAAACTTCGTGGGAGGATATGCAGTCGCTGCTTAGAAGCGAACTCGGTTTTTGGATACATGTCAAGTTGCGCAAGAAGGATGAGCAGACTCTGCGCAAGACCTTCGATAAATACTTTGTTGAGACTGCGGGCGAGGTTGTCAGTCTCTATAACCACAACGAAAAGCTCGCCTCTACCGCTGTGGGAATACTCAATAAGCGTGCCTATATCGACTGGATAAGCCTTGACCATACAGGTGCGCAGGTGCCGCTCTATGTTAAGGGTGCGGGCGTTGAACACTTCTACGAGTGCTATGACAATACCGACATTGCAAGAGCTATAGCTATGTCAATGGGCGCAAAATTGGAGAGATAGGGAGTATGGAACATCTGAATTTTGACCAAAGACTATTTCTGCTGCTCAACTTTGACGGAGGGGCAGTTATGGATGTCGTTATGACGGCAATCTCGGGTGCGGTTATGTGGCTGCCACTCTATCTCTTTATCGCTTGGGCTATTTTGCGCAAGTATGGCTGGAAGAGCCTTGTGTCGTTTATTGTCTGCTTGGCGTTGGCTATGGCTATGGCCGATATGCTCTGTGGTATATTCAAGCATACTGGCCTTCTGAAGAATTTGTGGGCAGATTTCCCTGCCCGTCACCGCCCGATGTTTGATACGGCTGTGCGCGAGCTGGCCCATGTTGTCTCCTATGCTCACGGTCCTTATGGTACAGTCTCGGCACACGCTGCCACTACGGCTGCTATGGGTCTGATGTCGGCATTGGCGCTGCGTAAAAGATGGTATAGCTGGACTATCGCCTTTATCGTTCTGCTTATCAGCTATTCGCGTATATATTTAGCTTGCCACTATCCTCAAGATTTGGCACTCGGCCTTGCTGTGGGTCTTATTTCGGGCGGAGGGCTCTATCTTTTGTGGCTAAAACTTGATAGTCTGCTAAAAAAAGTCTAAATTTGCGCGCTTTTTATTGAAAATAAACTTTAACGAATATGATAGAACATCTTAGTGAACAAGAGCAGTTGCGCCGTAAGTCGCTTGCTGCTTTGAGAGAGGCGGGTATCAACCCCTATCCGGCAGAGCGTTTTGATGTAAGCGCTACTGCACAATCTATTGCCGAGGGCTTTGATGCAGCCCCTGAGCAGTTTGAGGCTGTAACTATCGCCGGCCGTATGATGAGCCGCCGTATTATGGGTAGCGCATCGTTCTTTGAGTTGCAGGACCACACAGGCCGTATTCAGGTCTATATCCGTCGTGACGATATCTGCCCTGAGGGCGATCCTACGCTCTACAATACCGTCTTTAAGAAGTTGCTCGATATCGGCGACTTTATCGGCGTTGAGGGTTTTGCGTTCCGTACCAATACGGGCGAGTTGTCGGTTCACTGTCGCAAGTTCACCGTTTTGTCAAAGTCTATCCGTCCGCTGCCAATCGTTAAGGAGAAGGATGGTCAGCAGTTTGATGCCTTGACCGACCCTGAGGTGCGTTATCGTCAGCGTTATGTTGACCTTGTTGTCAACCCTAAGGTGCGCGATGTCTTTGTTAAGCGCGCTAAGATTATCGCTACAATGCGTCAGTACTTCAACGAGCACGGTTGCCTTGAGGTTGAGACCCCTATCCTTCAGCCAATTCCTGGTGGTGCTTCGGCTCGTCCGTTTATCACCCACCACAACGCGCTGGATATCGACTTCTATATGCGAATAGCTACCGAGCTCTACCTCAAGCGCCTTATCGTCGGCGGCTTTGATGGCGTATATGAGTTTGGTAAAAACTTCCGCAATGAGGGTATGGACCGCACTCACAACCCGGAGTTTACCTGTATGGAGATCTATATCGCCTATAAGGACTACCGCTGGATGATGGAGTTCACCGAGAATATGCTTGAGCGTATCGCCTTGGCGGTTAACGGCACTACCGATGTGGAGATTGACGGCAAGACTATCTCTTTCAAGGCGCCATTCCGTCGCTTGACAATGACCGACGCTATCCTCGAAAAGACAGGTTACGACATCACCGGTCAGAGCGAGGCTCAGCTTCGTGAGGCTTGCGCTCGACTTAATGTTGAGGTTGATGACACTATGGGCAAGGGTAAACTTATCGACGCAATCTTTGGTCAGTATTGCGAGGGTGATCTTGTGCAGCCAACCTTTATCTGCGACTATCCTATCGAGATGTCGCCTCTCTGCAAGCGTCACCGCGACAATGAGGAGTTGACCGAGCGCTTTGAGTTGTTCGTTGCGGGCAAGGAGCTTTGTAACGCATACTCTGAGCTTAACGACCCTATCGATCAGCTTGAGCGTTTCCAGGAGCAGATGCGACTCTCTGAGCGTGGCGACGATGAGGCTATGTTCATCGATATGGACTTTGTTCGCGCTTTGGAGTATGGTATGCCTAACTGCTCGGGTATGGGTATGGGTATCGACCGCCTTACTATGTTTATGACCGGCCAGACATCTATTCAGGATGTGCTCTTCTTCCCGACTATGCGTCCTGAGAAGAAGGTTGTTGCCGATGCTGAGGAGGTTTATACTGAGGCAGGTATCCCTGCTGAGTGGGTTGCTCCTATTCAGAAGATGGGTTACATCACCCTTGAGGCA
>JAFNYE010000127.1 GCA_017383345.1 Alistipes sp.
AAAGTTAAACCATTTAACCAACAATAAAACCACAATAGTTACCAATAATCCCAGATATCTTCAAACATCCAAGTTATTGGTAACCATTTCACTGAGGGGTCTTACCGAGAATTTTTTGTTATATTAGTGATATTGTAACTAAAGATTTCGTTCATACCCGACTTTCCGTACAAGATGGAGGTAATATCTGCTTCGGCAATTACGCTGGTGGTATTGAGCTACTATGGTTACTATCACCGACTATGTCCTGCATCGCGTTGGGGACGCTCAAGTTGGGCGTCGGGATGGACAGCTGCCGCCCTTTTGATAGTACCTATGGTGCTATATTTCACAGGCATAAACGAAAATTGGGAGAAGATGTGGCACATAAGCGCGTGGTCATCGGTGCTATGGATAGTATTTATTTTCTGCCGCATAAATCTCTATCGCGTACGCAAGCGTGCTAAAGCAGAGATAGCGATGATAGAGTGGCGTTCAAAGAACAGAAAGAAGGACTTTTAGTCCTTCTTTTTTAATGTCTTATACGAGAGTATATGCCAAGTAATTGCCGTCGCAAGCAGAGCCATTAGTATCTGCGCCCACCACCACTTATCAACGACAGCGAAGATACAATATCCTATTGTGAGCCAAACAAGGGTTACGGAGTAAATCTTGACTCTGAGAGGTATGGCACGATGAGTGCGGAAATTTTCGATATATACACCAAATACGGGATGACTTAACAACCAATGGTAGAGTCTATCGGAGGACTTGAGCCAAAGAGCTGCCGCGAGTAACAACAAAGGCGTAGTAGGAAGCAATGGCAGAAAAATTCCTGCCACAGCAAGACCAAAACTAACAGCTCCGAGTATTACTAAAATAATTTTCACGCTGCAAATGTACGAAATTAAAAGAAAATACATAACTTTGTGCACAAATAAATACCAATCAATTATGAGTAACAAAATAGGTATCGCTGCTGACCACGCAGGCTATCAAATGAAAGAGTTGCTTACAGGCTATCTGTCAGCAAAAGGTTTTGAAATTTTAGACTTTGGTTGCTCCTCTGAGGAGAGTTGTGACTATGCCGACTATGCCCACCCAATGGCTGAGGCTCTTGAGAATGGCGAGTTTGACCGCGCTATTGGCATCTGCGGCAGTGGTGAGGGTATGGCTATCACTCTCAATAAGCACCAGAAAATTCGCGCATCAATCTGCTGGTTACCTGAGATTGCAGCAATTACCCGTCAGCACAACGACTGCAATGTGCTTGTACTCCCTGCCCGTTTTATCGACAACGACACAGCTATTGCTATCCTTGAGCAGTGGCTTGTAACTCCGTTTGAGACAGGCGGTCGCCACGAGCGTCGCATTGCAAAGATTGCAGTTAAATAATTTTAGAGCCGTTTAATCGGCTCTTTTCGTTATATGAAGTTTCGCACCGAGATAGATAAGTTTGAGCTTAAGCACAAGATTAACTATGGTACAAAAATCTTTACCATAGGCAGTTGCTTTGCCCAAAATATTGCAAAATACCTTGAGCGCTCTAAGTTCAGAGTCACCCAATCACCTTTAGGCATAAGTTTTAACCCTGAGTCAATATTAAGCACGCTGCGTGCATACACACTCCAATCGCCAGCCAACCTGCAACGCATTGTTCGCCGAGGTGATAGTTGGGTATCGCTTGACGCACATTCAGAGATCTGCGGCAGCAGCGAGTCCGAACTGCTACAAGCATACAATCAGGCTATAACCGAGGGACACGATGCCCTCCACGCAGCCGACTGCCTAATCATAACATTCGGTACAGCGTGGATATACACCCACATTGCCACAGCGCAGGTGGTAGCCAACTGTCACAAAGTAGGCAACGACCATTTTACCCGCAGCCGTATGAGCATCGAGCAGATTGTAAACGGCTTTGAGCAACTATTCAACGATACTCTGAGGGATAAGCGTATCATCCTGACTCTCAGTCCTGTAAGGCACATCGGCGACGGACTTATTGAAAATTCCACAAGCAAAGCAATCCTGCGTGTTGCGATAGACCAATTATGCGAGCGTTGCGACAATGTGGAGTACTTTCCGGCATACGAATGTTTGAACGACGACTTGCGCGATTATCGTTTCTATGCCGATGACCTTGCGCATCCATCGACTCAAGCGATTGATTATATCTGGGAGCGTTTTATTGACTCTACCATTGACGGCGACACCAAAGCGCTGCTACCAAAGGTTGAAAAGATTGTTTCAGCCGCGGCACATAGACCCCTAAATGCGCAAAGCGAGGAGTACAAAGCCTTTTGTCAAAAGTTTTTGGAGATAGCCAAATCGATAAAAGAGGTAGATTTTAGCAGAGAATGTGCTTTTTTCGAGCAATATTGTCATAAAAGTTAGTACCTTTGCAAGATATTATGAGAAATATGCACAGACTATTTGTTTCAATCGTTGCCCTATGCACCCTTAATATCGCCACAGCGCAACCTAAGTTGGCGATAAATATCGTTGTAAGCTCTATGAAAGCAACCGATATTGAGCGCTACTCAATAAATTTTTCGCAAGAGGGATTTATGCGACTATACAACGGCGGAGCCTCATTTACAGAGTGTTACACCGACTTTGTTCCTACATCATCTCAGATGTGTTTGGCCACAATCGCCACAGGCGCTCAGCCCTCAATGCACGGCATTGCCTCAACGCAGTGGCACGATCGCACTGCCGGTAACGCCATAATACACCTCTGCCAAGACTCTAAGGGCAACTATACAACCGACCACTTTACCGCGCCTACACTCGCGCAGACCTTAGCTACATCTGAGCGAGCCGGAAGAGTCGTAACAATTGCCCACAACGCCTCATCGGCAATGATTTTAGCCGGCAAGCAGAATGAGTGTTACTGGATAGACTCCATAGGTAATTGGAGTACAGCAAACTGCTATGCAAAGAGTATCCCCGATTGGCTCAACGCTCAAAATGAGATAAGTTTCAACCGCTCCTATGTACGCAACACTTGGTTTGGTAAGCTTTCAAAGAGCCGCTACATCAACACTCGCGCAACCGATATTGCAATATACGACATCTACTCAAAACCTAAAAATAGCGACAAAAAACCTATTCCTAATTGGGTTAACACATTGATGACCACACCCGCGGCCGACAACGCTATCTTTACGCTTGCAAAAAAGATTGTTGACCAGATGATTGCAGACAAGCGCAATGATGACTATTGCGATATGCTCACAATCTGTCTTGATGCGCCACGCGAGATTGCCCAAAAGTATGGTCCCGACTCAATTGAGTACGAGGATATGCTCTACTGCTTGGATGCCAATATAGCCGAACTTATGGCGCATATTGACGCTATATTCCCACGACAGAGCGACTATCTTATAACCCTCACATCCGACCGTGGTATAGGTCAAATAAACCCTAAAGATTTCAACACTCAGCAAGCCGAGGTTATCCTCAACGCCTTTCTGAGCGCACAATATGGACAAGGCAAGTGGGTACTTAGTTGCAACAATGGCTCTATTTACCTCAACCGCGACCAGATTTACAGCAAAAAACTCTCAATAGCACAGGTGCAGAACGAAGCTGCAACATTTGTAATGCAGTTCAGAGGTATTGCCAACACTGCAACAGCCACAGCACTGCAAGGCGGTATTATGAGCAGTAGCACAGCACGCCTGATGCAAAATGCCTTCTATCCGCGTCGTTGTGGCGATATTCTCTACTGTCTGCAACCCGACTACTACCAAATTGACGAGCAGTATGTTGCTCAAAGCGGCTCGCCATACAACCACGACCGCCACATCCCGCTCATATTTTATGGCGCAGGAATTGAGAGTGGCAAAATTGAGCGCAAGGTTAGCAGTTCTGCAATAGCCGTTTCTACAGCGGCAATGCTCGGCATCACACGCCCTAATTGCGCAGACGGAGATATGATTTACGAACTTAAACACAGATAAAATATGACCGATATAATACAAGAGCAAATTATTGAGGAGTTCTCAATGTTCGACGACTGGTTGGACAAGTATGACTACCTTATATCATTGAGCGACTCGCTGCCCGTAATTGACCCTTCTCATAAAACGGAGCAATACATCATTGAGGGTTGCCAATCGCGCGTATGGGTTGATGCCCGTTTAGAGGAGGGTAAGGTCTATTACTCTGCCGACAGCGATGCTATCATTGTCAAGGGCATCTTGGCGCTACTTATTCGCGCAATGGAGGGCAGAACTGCTCGCGAGATTGTCGATTTAGACCTCTACTTTATGGAGGCAATAGGCCTGCAGGAGAACCTCTCCCCTACTCGTGGCAACGGCGTTATTGCCACAATCAAGCAGATGAAACTTTTTGCGCTTGCATTTACAACAAAGAGTGAGTAAGAAAACTGTTCTAACGATGACACCAGAAGAGATATTATCAGTCGAAAAGGATATTATCCTGACTCTTAAGAACATATATGACCCTGAAATTCCTGTAAACATCTACGACCTGGGGCTTATTTACGATATTGATTACAACCCATCGGGAGAAGTAACCATACAGATGACTCTTACCGCCCCAAATTGTCCTATGGCAGACATTCTTGTTGAGGATGTCAATGTTCAGGTAGCAAAAGTGAAGGGTGTAGATAAGGTCAATGTTATTTTGGTATTTGAGCCAGCGTGGGATAAAAGTATGATGACCGAGGAGGCTCTGCTTGAACTTAACCTCTTTTAGCAATGAAGCAAGCTGTCTGCCACCACACAAAGATAGCCGCCTTATTGGAGTATCGTAACCAGATATTTGATGAGGCGGGTGTGGAGAGACTGCATCGTAAAGCTAAATTTATCACTCGCATATACGAGGAGAATAAGAAAGAGTGGTATCAGACTGGGTATATGATATTTATGCGCTCAATGGATGCCTCCGACAACAAAGAGGTATTTCTGCGCCTTGCGCGATTTATTCCCTACAATGTAATTATGCGTGAAGCCTCGTCGCTACTCTCTATCGAGGCGTTGCTTATAGGCGGCTCAGGTCTGTTGGAGATATGCAGTGACGACAACCATATCAAACAGCTAAAGGCTCAGTGGGCGCATCTATCACACAAATACAACCTCACAGCGCTCCACCCCGCAGAGTGGACTATAAACAAGACTCGACCCCACAACCACCCTATTCTCCGATTGGCGCAAATCGCGATGACTCTACACAAACGCGAGTTTCTCATTGACCGCATATTGGAGTGTGTTACCCCTCAAGATGTGGTTGATTTATTCAGCATAGAGGCCTCAGAGTATTGGAACAGCCAAATATTTACTATTCGTAGCCAAGTCAGCTCGACGCCAAAGCGCTTAGGTAAAGAAAAGAGTTTCCTGCTCGGCATAAACCTTGTTGTGCAACTACAATTTGCATACTCGTTTCTAATTGGCAAATCACACCTTCGCGACAGAGCGTTTGCCCTACTTGAGAAAATACCGGCAGAGAATAATCGCTACATTCGCTCCTGGCAACAACTTGGCGTTGAGCCCGTAAATGCTTTTGAGAGTCAGGCCATTATCCAAATCGTTACAGAGTACTGCCAAAAGGGTCGCTGTAACGAGTGTTTCCTGACAAAATATGCCAATAAAAGGTAATATACAATTGCATTTATAAAGAATTTTCACTATTTTTGCGCGCATTGTGTAATCATACAAGAATAAAAACATTTATACTATGGATATTTTATCAAGTGTACTAAAATTTTTCTTCGGCAGCAAAGCCGATAAGGACCGCAAGGAGATTGAGCCTTATGTCCTCAAAATTAAGGAGATATACCCTCAAATTCAGGCACTGACAAACGACGAGTTGCGTGATCGCACAGCAGCTTTGCGCCGCAAAATTGCCGAGTATATCGCCGCAGACGAGGCTCACATAGAGCAGCAGAAGGCACGCCTTGAGGACTCTGAAATCTCTATCTCTGAGAAGGAGAGCATTGCAAAGGATATTGAGAAGACCGAAACCGTAGTTAAGGATAAAATTCAGGATATCCTCAAACAAATTCTCCCAGAGGCCTTTGCTATTGTAAAGGATACAGCCCGTCGTTTCGCTGAGAATGACACCGTTGAGGTTACCGCGACTCCATTTGACCGCAACTTGGCTGCATCGAAGGATTTTGTCACCATTGAGGGCGATAAGGCTATCTATAAGACTCAATGGACAGCAGGTGGCAATGTGATTAAGTGGGATATGATCCACTACGATGTTCAGCTCTTCGGTGGTGTTGTTCTCCACTTAGGTAAGATTGCCGAGATGGCTACCGGTGAGGGTAAGACTTTGGTTGCAACTCTGCCTGTATTCCTTAACGCACTCCCAGGCAAGGGTGTTCACATGGTCACTGTTAACGACTACCTTGCTCGTCGTGACGCCGAGTGGATGGGTCCACTCTATCAGTTCCACGGCCTGTCGGTTGATTGTATCGACCTGCACCAGCCTAACTCAGACGCTCGTCGCAAGGCATACCTTGCCGATATCACCTTCGGTACAAACAACGAGTACGGTTTTGACTACCTGCGTGACAATATGGCATCATCTCCTGCAGACCTTGTTCAGCGCAAGCACAACTATGCTATTGTCGATGAGGTTGACTCCGTTTTGATTGATGATGCCCGTACTCCACTCATCATTTCAGGCCCTGTACCAAAGGGTGAGGATCAGATGTTTGAGCAGTACTGCCCTGCTATACAGCATCTTTACAACCTTCAGCGCAGCCTGGTAACCGAGTTGGTAACACAATCTCGCGAGTTGGCTGCTACAGGCCAGATGGATCAGGCGGGTATTCTTATGTTCCGCGCATATAAGGGTTTACCTAAGTATAAGGCTCTGATTAAGTTCCTCTCGGAGCAGGGTATCAAGGTGCAGATGCAGAAGACCGAGAATATCTATATGGCAGACAACAACCGTCGTATGCCTGAGATTACCGATGAGCTCTTCTTCGTTATTGATGAGAAGATGAACTCGGTCGAGCTTACCGATAAAGGTCACGAGGCACTTTCTAAATATTTCAAAGAGGAAAACTTCTTCGTCCTTCCTGATATTGGTACTGAGCTTGCCGAGCTTGACGGTCAGGAGTTGTCACCTGAGGAGCGTTTCAAGCGCAAGGATGAGATTATCAGCGAGTATTCAACCAAGTCTGAGCGAGTACATACCGTACACCAGCTGCTCAAGGCATACGCTATGTTCGAGAAGGATGTAGAGTATGTGGTTATGGACAACAAGGTTAAGATTGTTGATGAGCAAACAGGCCGTATTTTGGATGGTCGCCGCTACTCAGATGGTCTGCACCAGGCTATCGAGGCTAAGGAGCGTGTTAAGGTAGAGGCTGCAACACAGACATTTGCAACAATTACCCTCCAGAACTACTTCCGTATGTACAACAAGTTGGCCGGTATGACCGGTACTGCGGAGACTGAGGTTTCAGAGTTCTGGAACATCTACAAACTCGATGTTGTCGTTATTCCGACAAACAAACCTATCGCTCGTAATGACCAAGAGGATGTTATCTACAAGACCAAGCGCGAGAAGTACAACGCCGTTATTGCGGAGATTGGCGAGTTGGTAAAGCAGGGTCGCCCTGTACTTGTTGGTACAACATCAGTCGAAATATCCGAGCTCTTAAGCCGTATGCTTACAATGCGTGGTCTAAAGCACAATGTCCTCAATGCTAAAAACCACCAACTTGAGGCACAAATCGTCGCCGAGGCGGGTCGTCCAAGCCAGATTACCATTGCAACCAATATGGCAGGTCGTGGTACCGATATTAAGTTGACAGAGGAGGTTAAGAAGGCTGGTGGTCTGGCAATCATCGGCACGGAGCGCCACGAGTCTCGTCGCGTTGACCGTCAGCTTCGTGGTCGAAGCGGCCGTCAGGGTGATCCGGGTTCAAGCCGTTTCTATGTTTCGTTTGAGGATGACCTTATGCGTCTGTTTGGTTCGGACCGTATCGCTGCAATGATGGACCGTATGGGTATTCCTGATGGCGAGGCTATTGAGTCAAGTATGATGTCAAATGCCGTTGAGCGCGCCCAGAAGAAGGTTGAGGAGAACAACTTCGGCATTCGTAAGCGTCTGCTTGAGTACGACGATGTTATGAACTCGCAGCGTGAGGTTATCTACACTCGTCGCCGCAATGCTCTCTATGGCGAGCGTATCGAGATTGATTTGAATAACTTGATGTACGACTATGCTGAGGCATTTATGAACGAGCACGAGGGCGATGACTACGAGAACTTCAGCTTTGAGCTTATTCGCGAGGTTGGTATTCAGCCTTCATTTGACGAGGCTACATACAGTAAGGCTAAGCGTAACGAGGTAATAGAGCTTATCGTTAAGGATTTGCAGGACATCTACGCTCGCCGTGCTAAGGATGTTGCAGACACTGTTCGCTCAACTATGCAGCGCGTATATGAGGAGCGCAAGGATAACCTTGAGGGAAATATGTACTTCCCATTGACAAATGGTCATTTAGGCTACAATGTGCCTGTAAGCCTGCAGAAATGCAAGGATACCGATGGAGCCGAAATCTTCCGCGCCTTCACAAAGGTTGTGATGTTCACAATGATTGACGATGCGTGGAGAGAGCATTTGCGCGAGATGGACGAACTGCGTCAGAGTGTGCAGAACGCCTCTTACGAGCAGAAAGATCCGCTGCTTATCTATAAGTTCGAGTCGTTCAACCTCTTTGCCAAGATGTTGGAGAAGATTAACCGCGATGTACTTGCTGTCCTCAACAAGGCTTACATCCCTGTGCAGCAGCAGAACCCTGAGTCCTTGCAGCGTGCGCGCCAGCAGAAGGCAAAGGTTGATGTAAACAAACTTCAGGCATCGCGTATGGCTGCCGCAGCTGCCGCAGGTCAGGCCGAGAAGAGCAAGCCTGCACCTATACAGGTTGAAAAGAAGGTTGGTCGTAACGATCCTTGCCCTTGCGGTAGCGGCAAGAAATACAAACATTGTCACGGCAAATAGAGTATGGGCTACGCTGAACAAAAGCAACGACAACTTGATATTCGTTACCTCAAAATGGCGCGTATATGGGCTGAAAACTCATACTGCGTACGCCGTCAGGTTGGAGCCCTGATAGTCAAAGATAAGATGATTATCTCCGACGGCTATAATGGCACACCTTCGGGCTTTGAGAATATCTGCGAGGATGATATGGGTCAGACAAAACCCTATGTTCTCCACGCCGAGGCTAACGCTATTACCAAAGTGGCAAAGAGTGCCAACAACTGTGACGGAGCAACGCTATACATCACAGCATCTCCTTGCATAGAGTGTGCAAAACTGATTATTCAGGCCGGAATTAAGCGCGTTGTTTATGGCGAAAAGTACCGTTGCGAGGAGGGTTTAGAACTACTCAAAAAGGTTGGCATCGAGTGTGTATATATAGAGTTTTAACCCTCAAAGCAACCTATATTTCATAAAAGCTGTCCGTCGGGCAGCTTTTTTATTGTCCAAAAGTAGTTTTCTTAGAAAAAAATTCATACCTTTGTTTGTTAAGAAAATTGCACTACTATACAATTATGTCAAACATTGTTGATTTAATTAAGAAATACGCCTTTGACCGCTATCTAAGCAACGGCATCATTGCTATGATTGATATTCTGATATCAGTATTAGCAACGCTTTTAACCCTTATTTGCGTAGATTTAACAGCACTGCAAGGTGAAATTCAACTCCTCACGGCATTCAACATTGCCATTATCACTATTGCGGCTACAATTGTTGCCATTCATACAATGCGTACTCACCGCATTATCATTCGCCATAGCACTATTGGCGACATCTGGAAGATAGCCGCAGCTACTCTTATCAAGGAGGTGATAATGTACCTTTGCACCGTCTTTATCTTCAAATTCCACACTAAAGCGTTATGGGTAGTATGCGCCTTTGATGCCCTGCTTACATTCTGTATGTTGGTACTCATACGCATTGCAATGGTGGCTGTTTATGACTATATCAAACATTCATTCATTGGCGAGCGCCGTCAAGGAACACTCTTCATCTACGGCTCTACCGAAAAATCGACAGCTCTGAAACTTAGACTTGAAAACTCGCCACACTACCGTATTGCCGGCTTTATAGATTATACAACACATACAGCAAAACTTGCAGGACTAACACTCCACACCTTCAAGAACAAGAGCGACGAGGAGCTGCTCAATATGCTCAACAACCGCTCAATAACACACATTCTCTTTCCCAACTACGAGTCGTTACGAATTGAGAACGAGCGACTTGTACAGTTTTGTATAAACAACGGAATAAAAACCCTCGTTGCACCTCCTATTAATGAGGCTGTTGACGGAAACATACCTGCCAGCGCTATTCGAGAGGTTAAGATTGAGGACCTTTTGGGGCGTGAGGAGATATCGTTCTCAATGAGCGATATTATCAAAAACTTCTCAAGCAAAACCATCTTGGTTACGGGTGCTGCCGGAAGTATCGGCTCAGAATTATGTCGCCAATTAGCAAGTTTTGGTGTCAACAAACTCATTATGTTCGACAACGCCGAGACCCCTATGCACAACATCCGCCTTGAGCTCGAGGATCAATACAAGAATTTAAGCATAATCCCAGTCATTGGTGATGTAAGACAACCAAACAGACTCGAGTGGTTATTTAACACCCACAAGCCTAATGTAGTATTTCACGCTGCTGCATACA
>JAFNYE010000128.1 GCA_017383345.1 Alistipes sp.
ATTTACCCCAATATCCCATCGTAGAGCGTATTATCGGCAGTATGAGACACATATATAATGGGTAATAATCTTGCACAAATTGGGCCGGAATCCCTCTCTCTCCGCTTAAAGGAGATTTTTACGAAGGTTGTGATTTTTCACAACCTTTTTTTGTATTGAAATATTGCATCTGCAAATTTATTTGCGAGTGCTATATTTCAATACAAATGTAGTGTATTCACTACGCGTAAAAATCTTCTTTGCAACATCAGGAGTACAGGGATGGATGAACGCAGGGAGCCAATCCCTCTCGTCGTTTTTCAAGTACCGCCTGTAGGCGAGATACGCCCTAATAAGCCCAATAGGTCCCCTAAGTTCCCTTTCGGGGGTGAATTTTCGGGTAATGACAAAAAGAAAAACGATGTAAGTTGCTGATTGTCAGTCTCTTACATCGTCTTCTTTGTAGTGGATAGGGGATTCGAACCCCTATGTCCTGCGTGAGAGGCAGGTATCCTAGCCCTTAGATGAATCCACCATCTTTCTCATTGCGAGTGCAAAGATAGGGCAAATTTTTCAATCTCCAAACTTTTTTGCAACTTTTTTTAATAAAAAATGCAACTTTTTTTGAGCGGTTAAGGCTAAGTTGTTATTATTCACCCATTTAGATATGTTCAGCAACCCACTGTGTAAGTTCTACAAATTGCGCTACTGAGAGCTGTTCGGCGCGAGTGGTGAAGAATGGATGCTCTGCGCCACCGAAATTTCCGAACACAGCTTTGAGTGAGTTACGCAACATTTTGCGTCTCTGGCCGAATGAAGCCTTGACAACCTTTACAAACAGAGCCTCGTCGCAATCGAGTTTTGTCGTCTTGTTTCGACGCAGGCGTATAACGGCACTCTTGACCTTTGGTGGCGGGTTAAAGACCTTCTCCGAAACGGTAAAGAGATACTCGATATCGTACCAAGCTTGTAGCAGCACGCTCAAAATACCATATTCGCGAGAACCTGGAGGCTCGGCGATGCGTACGGCTACCTCTTTTTGTATCATACCGACACATTGAGGCACTATGTCGCGATTTTCAATTATCTTGAAGAAAATTTGTGACGAGATATTGTAGGGAAAGTTACCAATAACGCGCACACCCTCGGCAAAGCGCTCCTTAAGATCCATCTTGAGAAAGTCTCCCTCTATAAGCCGTGGCGTAAAGTCGGGGTAGTGGGCATTGAGATACTCAACGCTCTCTGAGTCAATTTCGGCTCCGTAGGTGATGATGTCCTCTCTGCGAAGCAGATACTGAGTAAGAACTCCCATACCGCAACCCACCTCCAACACAGCCTCAGGTTCGCCCTCGGTGCGTTCTGTAAGAGAGTTGCATATCTTTTGCGCTATATTCAGATCAGTCAAAAAGTGCTGTCCAAGAGCTTTTTTGGCACGAACTTCGGTCATAATTTCTCCTAAATTGTAATCAATTAGTTACCTGCTTCGCAGAGGAATTTGATGCGCACAAGACGAATCTCCTCCTCGGTATATTCGGTGCCAAGCTCCTCGTAAGCCTCGTCTAACGAGTCGGACTCTGCATCCTCTTTGAAATATAGGAAGATGTCGTCAATCTTGTCATCGTCCATATACTTTGCAAGGAAGTAGTTGATATTCAGACGAGTGCCTGAATTAACAATAGCCTCAATCTCCGTGAGAAGTTCGTCGAACGAAAGGCTCTTTGCGCGGGCGATATCCTCAAAATCCATCTGACGGTCAATAGATTGGATGATGAAAATCTTGTTGCTCGACTTGTTGGCTACAGCCTTAACGACCATATCCTGAGGGCGGATAATCTCCTTCTCCTCAACATACTCCTTGATTATCTTGATAAACTCCTCGCCAAACTTCTTAGCCTTACCTGCGCCTACGCCAGAGATGTTCTGCATCTCCTCAATAGTGATAGGGTACTGTATGGCCATATCGGCAAGTGAAGGGTCCTGGAAGATTACATAAGGAGGCAAATCGTGCTTCTTTGCAACCTTCTTGCGCAACTCTTTGAGGATGGCATACAGCTCCTCATCTGCGGCACAACCTCCTGCCGGTGCTATGTTGCGGCTCTCGTCTTCATCGTAGTCGCGGTCCTCGGCTATACGGATAGTTGAAGGGGACTCGATGAACTTTTCGCCCGCAGGGGTTATGGATATAAGGCCATAATTCTCAATATTTTTGTCAATAAAGCCATTAATCAAGCCCTGGCGTATTACTGCGCTCCAGAAGTTGGCGCTCTTCTCTGCGCCGATACCGAAGAACTCGCTTGTATTGTGGCTGTAGCTCTTGATTATAGCCGTGGTCTTTCCCAACAGCAGCGATATGAGGTGGTCAATCTTAAACTTGTCGCCAATACTCTTGAGTGCCTCAAGTGCCGTTACAAGCTCCTCGGTCGCATTAACGCGCGGACGAGGGTTGCAGCAGTTGTCGCAGTTGCCACAATTATCCTCTGTGTACTCCTCTCCAAAGTAGTGGAGCAGAGTGCGACGACGGCACATTGAACTCTCAGCATACGATTGAGTCTCGAGAAGCAACAGCTTGCCAATCTCCTGCTCGGCAACAGGCTTTCCCTGCATAAACTTCTCAAGCTTCTGTATATCCTTATAATTATAAAAGGTAAGGCAGAAACCCTCGCCACCATCACGACCGGCACGACCGGTCTCCTGATAGTAGCCCTCCAATGATTTTGGAATGTCGTAGTGTATAACAAAGCGCACATCAGGCTTGTCAATACCCATACCGAATGCTATGGTTGCAACAATAACGCTTGCGCCCTCCTTGATAAAGGCGTCCTGATTGTCGGCACGGGTTTGTGCGTCCATTCCCGCGTGATAAGGCAGCGCTTTTATGCCATTAGCTACAAGCAGCTCGGCCAACTCCTCAACCTTTTTGCGGCTCAGACAGTATATAATACCGCTCTTGCCCTCGTTCTGCTTGATGAAGCGGATGATGTCGCGATCAGGGTCGGTCTTTGGTCGCAACTCGTAGTAGAGGTTTGGACGGTTGAACGAACTCTTGAATACGGTAGCATTGGTCATACCCAAGTTCTTCTGAATATCCATCTGCACCTTTGGCGTAGCTGTGGCTGTAAGGGTAATAAGCGGAGCTTGACCAATATCGTTAATAATTGGGCGAATACGGCGATACTCTGGGCGGAAGTCGTGACCCCACTCCGAGATACAGTGCGCCTCATCTATGGCGTAGAATGAAATCTTGATTTTGTGCAAAAAGGCAATGTTGTCCTCTTTTGTCAGTGACTCAGGGGCAAAGTATAGCAACTTGGTTTTGCCGGCTAATACATCCTCACGCACCTGCTGAACGGCGTTCTTTGTCAGCGACGAGTTGAGGAAGTGGGCAATGCCCGGATTGTCCGAGAATGTGCGCATAGCATCAACCTGATTTTTCATCAGGGCGATAAGCGGGGAGATGATGATGGCAACGCCATCCATCATCAGGGCCGGTAATTGGTAGCAGAGCGACTTTCCGCCACCGGTAGGCATAAGTACAAAGGTGTCGCGACCTGCAAGTAAGTTGAGAATTACAGCCTCCTGATTTCCCTTAAACGAGGAGAAACCGAAGTATTCCTTAAGCTTGAGGTGTATTAACTCCCTGTCAGTCAATTGTTGCGCCATTTATCTATGTTGTTATAATTGTTTACTTAGTTATAAAAGTAGAAAATCTTATTCAAAGATAGTGATTATTCTCGAAAAAAACTATAACTTTGTAAAAAAATAATTAAATTTTTTGTGTATGAGATTATATACAACCGATTTGATCAAAAAATATAAGTCCCGCACTGTGGTCGATCATGTCTCTATAGATGTGCGTCAGGGCGAGATTGTTGGTCTTCTCGGCCCTAACGGAGCGGGTAAAACCACCTCGTTTTATATGATTGTTGGTCTGATTAAGCCAAACGGTGGTCGTATATTCCTTGAGCACGATGACGGAAGGGTGGACGAACTTACCAAACTGCCCGTTTATCAGCGTGCACAACTTGGCGTGAGCTATTTGGCACAGGAGGCTTCGGTATTCCGCCATCTTAGTGTGGAAGACAATATCCGCGCAGTGCTTGAGATGACAAACTATACCAAAGAGTATCAGCGCGACCGCCTTGAGGCTCTTATCGACGAGTTCCGACTGCAAAAAGTGCGCAAAAGTTATGGTAATCAGCTCTCCGGTGGTGAGCGCCGTCGTACGGAGATTGCCCGCGCTATTGCTATCAACCCTTCGTTCATCTTGCTTGATGAACCATTTGCGGGCGTTGACCCTATTGCGGTAGAGGATATTCAGAGCATTGTGGCAACCCTTAAACAGAAAAATATCGGCGTAATTATCACCGACCACAATGTTGATGAAACACTCGCTATTACCGACCGTACATATCTGCTCTATGAGGGTAAAATCCTCAAAACAGGTACCGCCGAAGAGCTCGCCGAGGACGAAATGGTACGCCGCGTTTATCTGGGTAAGAATTTTGAGTTGAAGCGTAATCATAGGTTTACGCTCGAAGAGTAATTTTAATTTTCCATTTTATGCGGTATTTACTGCCTTCCTTGTTCTGATCCTGAAGGTTACATACAAAAGTATGCTCCCTCCAGCATCAAAACAAGAGCGTTGTAAATCCTCGCCTAAAATGAAAAATAGGGTACAAGGTATAGTCCATCGTGTTCAATTTTGCCAAGCGTTGCTACTACTACCTTTTGACCACAAAATATTTTAGTGCGATAGTGGTGTGTTTACTGCCTTCCTTGTTCTGATACTGAAGGTCACATACAAAAGTATGCTCCCTCCAGCATCAAAACAAGAGCGTTGTAAATCCTC
>JAFNYE010000129.1 GCA_017383345.1 Alistipes sp.
CCTCTGCTACGGTGTAGTTGCCCTCAGCGTCTGGATTTACAACAGTAACCTTACCGTCCCAGTGCTCAACATTGTGGTCATCAACGAAATTCTCGTCAATAACGATAGTAAATGTTGCAGGGTTGGTGAGCAAGTAACCGAGAATGTTGGTGCGGTAGTTGCGCTGGAATGGAACGAATGAGTACTCAAGTTTATTTATAAAGTCATCGTTCTCAGCCCAAAGAGAAGCCTCAACCTTGCTGGTAGTTTTCTCGTTTACCAAAAGATAGGTAGTTGCAAGATACTTGTAGTTTGTTGTATCGCCCTCTACATTGAGAACATCACCCTGTGTAACAGGACTATCTGCACGGTCAAAAGTTACATATTGAAGTGTAGATTTTGATACCTCGCCAGTAAAGAGGTTGAACTCAGTGTAGGTATTTACTGCAATGCTTGACTTTTCAACACTATAACCAGCCTTGCGTGCATTCTCAATATCGTCCTCAGATACGCCGATGTTGAGCTGCGCGAGCGGACGGGTAAGAATGAAAGTCTCATTCATAGGACCGTCAACAAAAAGGTCCTCACGAACACGCCAGAAGCAGTCGCGCTCCTCATCATTAGCATTCTTAGGGTCGAGCTTCATAGTAACAGACTTGGTGTTCCAATCAACCTCGTAGTGAACAGGATCAACAGTACCCTTTACTGCTTCAAGAGCCTCAACAGCCTTGTACGCGAAAAAGGCAATATCATAGCTCTTTCCTGTTACCAGGCGAGTGTCGAGTGTTGCCTTCTTGTTATCAAGTACCAATGTACCCTGAAGGCCATCAAGTGGCTCTGGCTCTCCGTGCTCATAGATAGCCCAAGCTACCTCATTTACAGTTTCGCCGTCAGCGATAGCACGAGTACCAAGATTGCCAAGATCAGCAACGAATGATACCTCAACCTCCTGACCAGCCGGTACTGCAGAGGAGTTAGTCTCCTTTGCGCAAGATGCTGCGCCAAAAATCACTGCTGACGCGAGCAATAAACCGAAAATCTTTTTCATAATAGATCAAGTGTTAATTAGTTTATATTGTTTTGTTTATTTATTGTCGTCTATACCTTATATATATTAGAAATAGAGTATAAATTCGCCATCAAACTCTGCGTTGATACCAACACCACCCTGTGCACTCTCTGTCATAAATCGACTGCGAATTGTGGTAAGTTTGCTTCGCTCAAGTGGCACCTCAATGTTTGGTACCTGAGAGAGAAGTTTGTCGTTCTGGTCATATACTGAGATTGATACCAAAATCTTTGACTGCTGGCCGTTTACAAACACGTAGTCAAAGCCAATCATTGCCTCAGTATTGTTTATCTGCAAAATGTTTGAGTTGAAGTTTACATTTACATCCGAGTCAACCGGCATATCACGGAATATGTTGAACTCGCACGGCATAAAGCCCGCATATCGTATATTGATACGGAACTCGCTAAGGTCAACCGATGATGGTCGCAATTCAGACTCAGGGAGTGGAGTGCCATTAGCCTCTGCTTGTTGTGCGCGCATCTCGAGAACTCGGGTAACGAACTCATCGAGGTCGGTTGTGATGAAGTTGAACTTAGCCAATGGACGACCCATATCGATATGAGCCTCTACAGGAGGAAGATCAAGCTCATACTCAGGCTCGACAAGAACATCTGTAGAACCAATAAATGCGTCGCGGAAGTCGTTATTACCAACATGCTTGCCCTCAACATTTATAATTCTAACGCCTGAGAAGTTGTTGGTTGAGTAGAACTTGTCGTCAGTTGTGTTGTTATCTACATAGTCAACCCACGCGTGGAAGCGGTAGTTACCCGGCTCAATATATACAGTAGTACTGTAGTCCAAAACCGTTATCTCAGGGCGTGAGAATATCCACTCTGCAGCAGGCTCGGTGGAGAGTGTTCCGTTGTTTTGGATACGATAAGCGTTGATACGATAGCGAACATCGTAGTCGTCAGGATTGGTCGATGCCATAGTTGACATACGGTCAATAACTGCGAGCAATGGCATATCTGTATCGAACGAGAGCGAAAGGTTTACATCCACCTTTGGAATTGGCTGCTCTGGCCATTGGTGGACATTACAAGAGTGCAACGAGCAACAGAGCGTTACACAGAGCAGTATGTATTGTGCAAATCTTCTCATTACTTGTTACGCTTTTTAAGGTCAAAACTATAAGAGAATGAAACGCCTACATTATCAAGAGCGATAGCTGTCTTGTGAACAGAGCCTTGAGACTTAGGACCATCCTTCTCGTTAACAAACTTCTCGTAGTTTACATCATAAACGCCCGCGCCGAGAGTGAACTCAACTTTCCAACGAGGGTGCTTTTTGCTCAGTGACATACGGTAGCCGACATTCAAACCACCACCCAATGCAGGGCTGGTACCGCCGGTGTCCTGAATACGCCAATCTTTGTTGCTTAGTGCGAAGTTGAAGTATGCCATACCTCCGTGTGCACCAATAAACCATCCGTCGCGCTCCTTAAACCAGTAGCGGAACTCAGGGTAAATGCCGAACATACGGAACTTAGTGGTCTCGCTCAGGTAGTTAACGCCGGAGTAATATACAGGCAAATTGAAAGAGAAGTGCTTAGCAAGCTCAACCTCCAACGCTAAGTTAGAGATTGCCATACCCCAACCAACAGCATTGGTCTTAATCAACATCTGTGGTGACCAAACAGGTGCAGGAGCAGGTTCTGGAGCCGGAGTAGGCTCTGGTGCGGGTGTTGGCTCTGGAGTTGGCTCCGGAGCAGGTTGCTCAACTACTGCAGGCTGCTCAACTACGGGTGCCGGAGCAGGCTCGTCATAAGATGGGCGCTCAATACCAACGACTACCAACATCTTAAAGCGACGCAGCGCAGGGAAGAAGTGCTCAAGCATATACTTCCACGAAGTGCCACCGCGGTGGTTGATAAGGGCTATCTTACAAGGGTTGCGCAAAACGCCGTCAACCATCTTCTCGGTAGGGTAGGTGCGAAGAATTTCGAGAACCTCATCGCGGTAAGGCATTTTTGAAGCCTCAACCATATTGGCCAACTCAATGTAGTCCTCAGTACGCAAAACAGACTCCACAGCGTTAGATGCAAATGGGAACTTGTTGTGCAGATAAGTGGAGATAGCCTTTGCTCGCTTCTTGGCGAGAATTTCATTGTTTGCGCGATTACCCTCAGGCGATGCGCCTGCGATATACGAAACCTTGATAATCTTCTGCAAAGAGTCCTGCTGAATAGCGCCGATGCGCTCAATAAAGCTGTTCATACGCTCAGCATTACCCTTGAATTCAGGTTCGTATATAGCATAGCCTTGTCGGAAATAGACAATCAACGAGTCCGCTCTATCCTGAGCTGACGCGCTGAAGCCTGTAGTCAGACAAGCTATCATAATCGCTAATTTTCTGAGTATCCCAACGGATACAAAACGGTTTTTGTTCATAGTTACATCATTTCCACGGCAAAATTAAGAAAAATTGTCGATATAAACAATAGTTTGTGATGAAAAATGTGATAATATACGGTCTAAAATCAAAGTGTTACTTAGGCTGATTAAATTTTTTTACCACTCTGTGCTAATGTCAAAAATCTTTACAATTTGTGTTCCAAAATTTCTTTATGAATAAAAATGCGAATAATGTGGTTTTGTGTAATATTTGATAAATCGTGATTTAACCATCAATAGTAGCAACAACAAAGGATGAAATGCGTTGCAAATCATCCTTCGTTGTTGTTGGTAAACAGTGTCGAGTATTCTCTATCTATTCACTCTGCCAGGGTATGCGTCCAAAGCTTTGGCTAAAATTTCCAAAGCCTTTTTAAGTTCCTTTTTATCAAGTACATAGGCTATGCGCACCTCGTTTTTGCCTAACCCTTCCTCTGAGTAGAAGCCAGATGCAGGTGCGAGCATAATAGTTGCTCCGTTATACTCAAAATCTCTTAAGCACCACTCGCAAAAACGGTCGCTATCGTCGATAGGTAATTGTACTACCGTGTAGAAGGCTCCCATTGGTATAGGTGAATATACTCCGTCAATTTTATTCAATCCGTCAATCAGACAATTTCTGCGCTCGATATACTCTTCGTAAGTATGAATTGCATAAGAGCGTGGGGAGTCGAGTGATGCCTCGGCTACAATTTGTCCTAAAAGTGGCGGACTGAGTCGAGCTTGGCAAAACTTCATAACCGCGTTTCGCAGAGCCTTGTTTTTGGTTATAAGTGCACCAATGCGGATACCGCACTCGGAGTATCGTTTGGATACCGAGTCAATCAAAACCACATTGTTCTCTATGCCTTCAAGGTGGCAGGCGGAGATATATGGCGAGCCGGTGTAGATAAATTCGCGATAGACTTCGTCAGAGAACAGAAACAGGTCGTGCTTCTTGACAAGGTCGCGAATTAAGTTCATCTCCTTACGGGTGTAGAGGTATCCGGTAGGGTTGTTGGGGTTGCAAATAAGAATGCCGCGAGTGCGCTCGTTTATAAGCTCCTCAAATTTCTCGACCGACGGTAGGGCAAATCCCTCGTCTATAGTCGAGGTGATAGGTCTGATTACAGCTCCGGCCGATACGGCAAAGGCCATATAGTTTGCGTATGCCGGCTCTGGGACGATAATCTCGTCGCCAGGGTTAAGACACGACATAAAGGCAAACAAAACAGCCTCAGAGCCACCCGCTGTGATGATAATATCATCGGGCGAGAGCTTTATTTGGTATTGGTCGTAGTAGCCGACAAGTTTCTCACGGAAGGAGTAAAATCCGTCACTTGGGCTGTACTCAAGGATTTTACGATCGATATTTTTCAGGGCGTTTAGGCCCTCGATTGGAGTCTCAATATCGGGCTGACCGATGTTGAGGTGATATACTTTTGTTCCGCGTTTTTTGGCAGCCTCTGCAAGTGGAGCAAGGCGTCTGATAGGTGATGCGGGCATCAGTTCGGCACGCTGTGAAATCTTTGGCATAGCTTTTAATTGTCAAGTTCCTCAAATCGTGAATTTTTACTCTTAAATTCAGGTACGGCAACCTTCATCAGTTTGACCATATCCCAAATATTAACCTCTGAAGCAAGGTCTGTAAGTTGGCTTATATATCTTGCTGCATCTTCATAATTGTATTGGCGCACCTTGGCTATGCGTATCTTTTTGTGTTCGGTAGCTATTGTATTCTCGGAGTTGGAAAGTACCTCCTCGTACAACTTTTCGCCAGGGCGCAGGCCTGTGAATTTTATCTCAATATCTCTGCCAACCTTGAAGCCGGCGAGCTCAATCATCCTACGAGCAAGCTCTACAATCTTGACACTCTTGCCCATATCGAAGACAAAAATCTGGTTGCCATTACTCATATTGGCCGCCTCCATAACCAATCGACAAGCCTCGGGTATGGTCATAAAGAAACGGGTTATTTCTGGGTGTGTTACCGTTACAGGGCCACCGGCCAAAATCTGCTCTCTAAATCGTGGAATGACCGAGCCGTTGCTACCCAATACATTACCAAAGCGGGTGGTTACAAACTTGGTTTTGCCCTCTATTTTACCCTCGGAAATGGCTGTGCCGAGCGACTGGACATATATCTCTGCTAGACGCTTTGTGCAGCCCATGATGTTAGTAGGGTTAACCGCTTTGTCGGTTGAAATCATAACCATCATCTCGGTATTGTGCTTTATACACATATCTGCTATATTGCGACTGCCATATACATTGACCAATACTGCCTCGCAC
>JAFNYE010000130.1 GCA_017383345.1 Alistipes sp.
GCTGCAAAGGCAACAAACGCTGTGACTGCCAATAAAAATAGTCTCTTCATAATAGTTTGTTTTTTGAGTGTTTTGTTAATTTATTGTTGTATATCTGTAGCCTTTATGTGTCCGGCCATGTGCATAACCATTTTGGTCTCTTTGTCCTCTGATAAGAAAATCAAGTCCGAAATTGTACCATCGTCAGAGACCGCAGCAAAGGCTTTGGTGTTTTCGTTTTTATCAGACTCCTTCTTATCGTCAGAATTGAAGTTCTGCAATATTGACTTGAAGTAGTCAATGTCCTTGTTTATCTCGGCACAAGTATTCTGGTCGGCGTCGGAGTAGTTGATAATTGTAATGCAGGTTACGCCCTTCATTATATCCTTGCCAATCTGCTCGTTGAGAGCCATCTTGACCAATCCTAAGCGTATGCCTTTGGATAGAACCATACACTCCACACCGTTGGTTTTCTCATATTTCTTGACAATCTCTTTCATTTTGATCTCGGCCTGTGATTGTGCATAGCCGTAGGCTACTGTCATTATAGAAAGAGCGAGAAACAGTACAATTTTTTTCATAAGTTGTTGTGCGATTTATAATTTAACTTATTTGATCCGCTATTGTAATACAAGCCATAATACAAATTACGATGAACATTAATAGCAGTATAGAAAAATAGGTGAAACTTGTTAGTGCGGACTTTACAACGGCTTTTATCCACGAAGTTGCATAAACTTTATGATAGGCAATAGCCAAATAAATACAAGAACTTCCCAACATCAAGATTTCCATTATCCTCATTGACGGAGCGATGGTCAGATGCAGTATGTAAATAAATAACATCATTGCCTCCAAAAATGATATGTAGTGCAATGAGAATATAAAGTGGTTGACTATAGGCGTCTTGCTGCTGCGTTGAACAAGTTTTAATGAGATTGATAGAAATGGCGCTGTAAGCAGTAGTAGTAGTGGAAAATACTGAGATATAATCCTGGTCATCTCTGTCCATACGGAATTGAGCAACTCCAATCCATTGTTATCAGCCTTTGCTGTTTTGTTGAAACGATAGTATCCACTCTGGTCTTTCGTAATAACATTCTCCTGGATAAGTATTCGTGGAAGTACAGCTACCCACTTGTCAAGAGCCTCTCCGTTTGTATCCTCTTTGATCTCTATAAGACTTATGTATTGAGGAAAGCTCTCAACCAATAGCAACGGAGCGTGCAGTAGAACTGTATCTCGCGGACTTTGCTCCATCTTCTTGGCGTACTCGGGGTCTTTTATCAACATTTTAAGTTGGACACCAGCAAACACTCGCTCGTCTTGTGTGAAATTTTGCACAGTATTTGCCATTTTGTCTCCGCTTCCGAAAAAGATGAAGATCATTAAGAATATGCTCAACAAAAACATATTCAACTTGAGCGGATGCTCCTGTGAGAGAAACTTTCCGTTGGTGTACTCGTATGTCAGTTGTCCCGGACGGCTAATTAGAGTCCAAAATGTTCTGATAAATTGAGGATCCCACATAAAGGAGTTGTCAAGATAGGCCATTATGAACCCTTTAATCGTTGGGGTCTTATCTACAGCCTCCTGCCCACAACTATGGCAATACGGACCTACAAGCTCTTCTCCACAATTTAGGCAATGCTTGTAAGGCAGACCGTTTTGCACCGGTTCGTGATTAGGAATGTCGGAATTGTTCATTTGGTAAAAAAACTATCTTTTTTAAGGGCTTTCGGAACAAAACTTCAGAGCCCTATATTTTCACACAGCAAAAATAATTTGATATTATTGAAGCATCAAACAATATAATCCTACATTTTTGTCTATATAGGACCCAATTTGTGGACAAAAATAGCAAATGTAAACCTAAATGTAAACAACAAGATTTGGGTAACTGTGCAGAAATTTGTTATTTTTGCATTGCAATAATGATAAAGTTGTGAGTTATGAAATTACCCTTTTGGAGTAAAAAAATATTGTCAACTCTTGCGTTGATGTTGATTTGTGGTGTCGGCTTTGCAGATGACCAACTTTTTCGCCAGGCGCGAGCGTTTCAAAGGGAGGGAGAGTATGATAAAGCGATTACTGCTTTTAAGGATTACCTCTTGCAACCGATTGATGAAAATAGTGTCACGCAGCAGCAACTTGTCACCTATACCGATGCATTGGTGCAACTGATGAATACATTTCAAAGTAAAGGTGAGCCGGAAACTTGTGTTACAACTTTGCGTGAGTTGTACGACATCTCTGTGTTGCTGCGAAAAAAGTGCCTTAGAGATTATTATTCGGTGTTAGGTTATGCCTTATCCCGTACCGAGAAGATGAAGGAGGCGGAGCAGACAATGCTCAAGGCTTTGAGTATTCCGCTTCATCACGCAACACCCGAACGCTATTTCCGCGATTACGCCTACGCTGCTGCGGTGTTCTATAGTAATCCCGATTATCAAGACGAGGTGATTGAGTGGTGTGAAGAGGCTTTGGAGCAGGCTCAGTTGTGTAAGAATACCTCCGGTAAGCAGTGGGTGTCCACAATGCTTGGTTCGCTGTATAAGCGCAATGGATATATAAATCGTGCTTTGGAGTTGTTTCTGCAAAGTAAGAGGGAGGCGCAACTCAAGAAGGATGATTTAGGTGTGCTAAACAGCCTGAATGCCCTTATCGACCTATTTCTCTATTGGGATGTGGCGGAATATGCCAACTTGTATGCAACCGAGGCAATAGAGGTGGAGTCAAATATGACCAATCAGAACCCGATGATTTCGGCGCAAATCTTTATAAACAAGGGTCGAGCTTTGCAGCAACTCGGACAGACTGATTCGGTCGCTTTTTATGCCGATAAGGCGCGAGATTTGTGTCGCGCATTGCCTTATAATAGCGGTATGGTGGATGTGGATCTTTTGCACGGTACATATTTGACTCAAAAGGGTGGCGACTCTTTGCATTTGGGTATTCAGGAATTGCAACAGGTTACCCGTCAAGCAACAGTCTTAAATAAAGCAAAAGCCTTTCATCAGTTGGCGCAGACTTATTTGAAGAGCGACCGCGGTGATGTGGCGGAAATAATGCTTGACAATATGTACTCGCTGCTTAACAATAGCGACCAGCCTTTTTATATCAGTTTGGACTATAAGCCAATCATAAATCACTACCTCAAGAGTAAAAATCTGCACAAGGTGGAGCAATATACCCAAATGATGCTTAAGCAACAGCAATCCCTTAAGGAGAAGAGGCTGAACTTCAATCTTGTTGAGGCTATTGCCGATTTGCAGACCGAGCAACATAGACAGGAATTGAAAATTGTTCAACTCGAACAGACAAATCAGCGCCTTTGGTTTATTGTTTGTGCCGTAGTGTTGGGTGTAGCTATTGCTGTTATTGTGGTGCTGCTTATCCTACAAAAGAGATATCATAAAATCCAGATGCACAAGGCCGATGTCAAGCGAGAGATGCTACTGCAGAAACTACATCAAACAAATGCCGAGAAAGAGATTATTTCGCAGGAGATAGACCAAATAATGAGTGATAAGGATAACAGGCAGGAGTTGGAGTCTTTGGCACCATCCATACTTCAGAAAAATGGAGAATCCAAGTTCCGTCAACGCTTCGAGTTGTTGTATCCACTTTTCTTGCCTCGCCTTCGTGAGCGCGTACCATCTATTACTCGTCGTGAGGAGTTGCTCTCTATGCTCATTGTCTTAAAACAGGACAATAAGGAGATTGCCGAACTGTTGGCTATCGCTCCGCGAAGTGTGTTGATGCTTCGCCATAGATTTCGCCAAAAGATTGGAATGGTTGCCGACCACTCGTTAGAGGAGTTTATCGATGAGATATTGGAGTCCAAATAGCCTGGAAACACCTTCCGTTAGTTGGCAACTGCTCTTTGCGAGTCGTTGGTATTGACTGCAAATAGTCTGATTTATTTGCAAAAGCCGAAAAAATATCCTATTTTTGTATAAATAGTAAAAATCAGAGTTTATGGCAGCAATAATTAATGTTAGCGCAGATATGCGCGTGGGGGAGTTGATGAAGTTGTTTAACCAGACCTTTGAGTATCTAAGGTTGCGACTTTATACATCTGAGGCCCGCCTATATATTGGTCACGATAATCTGACACCATATCGCGTTGATGTGGAGACAACCATTGCGGATGCTCGTGTTGATAATAAGAGCGAGGGTGTAATCTCAATCGAAGGCACAAAGAGCATCAAGGCTTTGGAACAGGAGTTTTATGATAAATTCGGTCTTGTGGCTCAAGTTTGCTTTACCGCAGCTGATGGCAACAGCATCTACACATATAGCTCCGAGCAAGATGCAATGACTCTTGCGCAGTTCAATGATAAATGTGCTGCTGAGGGTTGTGTCAAGGGCGAATGGAAATAGAAACGCGTCGCTTGGTAAAAATAAGGGTCTATCCATAAATCGGATAGACCCTTGTTTTGTTATTTGTTGTGTTGTAGTGCTTGCGATATGTTAATCATAAAGTCGCCCATACGCTCAATTTCGGATATAAGGTCGAGGTAATATACGCTGCTTTGATACTCGGTGCTGCTACTCTCAATCTTGAGAATTTCCTCCTCGCGTAACTCGTTGCGCATATTGTTGATTTCAATCTCGCAATCCATTGCATGCATAATATTCTCAGCGCCGTTGTGGTCAGCACTCAGATTTTCAATCATTACGATGTAAGCCTTGTCAATAAGATTGAGCATAGAGTCTATTTTCTCAATATGGTGTGCCGAGAACTGCTTGTTGTGTATGTTTCGGCGGGAGATTATACGGCTGATACTCTCGCCTGAGTCTCCGATACTCTCAAGCTCGCCTATAATCTTATATGTGGCCTTTATCTGGCGACGGGTCTCATCGCTCAGGCTCTCTTGTGGCAGAGCGTTGAGGAAGGCTGCAATCTCGTACTCAATGCGGTCGGCAATCTCCTCATACTTGACAAGTTTCTTGCGATATACCTCAAAGTCGTTCTCGCTCTTTGCGTTGATAGCCGAGCGGATGTACTCCAAGCCATTATGGCAAATCTGGGCAAAGTGAACAACCTCTTTCTTAGCCTCCTCAATAGCCAACTCGGCTGTACTCATAGGGCCGGCGTTGATAAACTTGAGACGAATGGTCTGCTCCTCTTCCTCGGGTTTGGTTTTAATTGCCCAGGATACAAATTTAACGATAAGAGGAATAAACCATATCAGTATGCAGGTGTTTATGGTGTTAAAGAGGGTGTGTAGCATCGAAATACCATAAAGTGCCGCTACAGACTGTTCAGAGCCTGCCTCAATAGTGGCAGAGTAGTCTATCAGAGTTGGATTATGATAGCCTAACCAAGTGATAATCAGTCCAATGAAAGAGAGGAACGGACGGTAGAGAATAAGGGCCCAAATAACACCAAATACATTGAATGCGGTGTGCGCCAAAGCGGCTCTGCGGGCGTTAGGATTACCTACAGCGGCGGCAATGTTGGCGGTAATGGTTGTACCGATGTTCTCTCCAAGCACCATTGCTGCGGCCATATCAAACGGTATCCAGCCCAAACTCATCATAATGAGAGTCAGAGCCATCGTTGCGCTTGATGACTGGAGAACAAGTGTCAGTACTGTTCCGAAAACAAGGAAGATGAGTACTGAACCAAAGCCGTATCCTGTCCATTGCTGGATGAATGAGAGAATTTCGGGTGTCTCGCGAAGGTCGGGTACCGAACTTTTCATCAGCGACA
Source organism: Alistipes sp. (assembly GCA_017383345.1). Taxonomy (GTDB): domain Bacteria; phylum Bacteroidota; class Bacteroidia; order Bacteroidales; family Rikenellaceae; genus Alistipes. Next base: position 5,702 of record JAFNYE010000130.1, read on the forward strand.
GACCGAGGAATAGCAACGAGAAGCCGATGATAAACTCGCTGATGTTGCGATACTTCTCTCTCTTTGCGATGCTTAGTACAAAGCCGATAGCCATAAGCGGCACAGCCAAAACGGAGATGTCGGTCTTAAAACCGAGCAGAGAGATTAACCAAGCGGTAACGGTAGTACCGATGTTAGCTCCCATAATCACGCCAATGGCTTGGTTGATTGTAAGTAGCGTGGCATTGACAAAGCCCACAACCATAACGGTTGTCGCACTTGACGATTGGATAATCGAAGTGATGCCTAAACCCGTTAAAACGCCCTTAATAGGACTTGAAGTCATAGCCGACAGCAGGTTGCGTAGGCGGTTTCCTGCGGCTTTTTGCAGTCCGGAACTCATTAGGTTCATTCCGTAAAGGAACATACCTAAAGCTCCAAGAAGTGTTAATAATTGTCCAAACATAAATTATATGGTTTGAGTTGATACTAAGTAGAGGTTGTATGCTACAAAGAGAGTAAACATAACTGCACCCTCAAATCGAGATATTTTTTTGTTGAGAGCGCATATAAGTAGTATGATTGCCGCGCCAATCATTGTTGCATAATCAACCAATGTTATGCCACCACCTGCCAATGTGCTAATCTGTGAAGCTACGCCCAAAATGAAGGCGAGATTGAATATGTTTGAGCCGACAATGTTGCCCAAGGCTAAGTCGGTGTTGCGTTTAGTCGCAGCTGCAACCGATGCAGCCAATTCTGGTAACGATGTTCCGCAAGCAATGAGCGTAATGGAGATAAACGCTTCGTTTACACCCCATTGTGTGGCTATAGATACGGCCGAATCGACAAAAAACTCGCAGCCCGTAATCAGCACAACAAGACCGCCGAGTGTGCGGAGCAATGATATGCCGATGCGTTGTGGCTTCTGCTCTTCTATATTTTCTACGGTGGCGTTCTTTTTGTCGCGCTGGAATGAAATGTAGATGAACGCGGCGAATATTGCCAGCAGAATAAGACCATCAATGCGGTCGATTGTTATTGGGTTGCCATTGAAGAAGTTGAATGCCAACAGTGTGGTAAATATTGAAAGTACAATGCAGAATGGTAGCTCAAAACGGATATTCTCACGCTTTACAGCTACGGGAAAAATTAGTGCAGTAAGGCCTAAGATACCTAAAATGTTGAATATGTTAGAACCAACCACATTGCCTATTGCAACATCAACTTTGCCCTCAAAAGCTCCGATTGAGCTTACAATTAACTCAGGCAGCGATGTGCCAATACCTACGATTATTGCGCCGATTACAAAGTCGGATATGCCAAATCGGCGTGCAATTGATGCGGAGCCGACTACGAGATTGTCAGCGCCAATGACTATTGCAATCAATGCAATAGCGAGTATAATATAATCCATTATGTGTCAAAATTAGAGTTGATAAAGTCATTTCTTTGATAACTGTATGGTACGAATAATTGACACATCTATATGCGAATATTTCTCAGCACTATTGTAAGACTTTGTTGGAGTGCAGAGGTTATAGTTACAATGTAAAATGTTGATACAGCGTAGTGCAATTGGTCGTAGTGGTGCAGCGAGGCCTCCAAAAGGGCTTTACGACTCTTAAAGTTTGATTGCAGTCGGCGAGCTGTGGGTTGAGATGTGTTTTGTCTGCCCGCCCTGATATAGATAAACGAGTCGGGCAACTGCTCACAAAGTTCACTCTGCACCTGGGAGCATTGTGGTAATATCTCATCACTTGCAACGGAGTAACAGTCCGACAGAGCGATGAATATTGCGCTAAGCACTACGATAACTATTGCAATCGCCTTTCTCATATCTTGTGCAAAGTTAGTAAATATTATTATATCGTTTGAAACCATATATGCAAATTAACTATTTTTTAACATTTAGGCTGTTGTTTTTCTGATGTGCCATTAGTGAAAAATGATATCTAATTTGCTCAAAATATTTGTTAATATAAAAAATATAATTATCTTTGTACAACATAAATGCGATAGTAGATTAAAAACATATATTAATTTTTAACCTTTACGACATTATTTATGAGACAGCCTTGCCCAAAATCGTGTCCATCGGCTAAAGAGCCTTTCGAGTGCTATACTATAGAGCATTATAGTGCCGGAGAATCTTATGTTATTGAACCGAGTGAGTTAAACCACCTTGTATTTGTGATGCAAGGAAGTTGTGTAATTACATCCGAGGAGTCAACTCGCAGCATCGCTGAGCAGGGAACATTCTTCTTCTGCTACCATTGTGGCCACTATGAGCTTACAATGGAGTCCGATGTTGAGTTTGTTGTGGCTCGCTTTGCTCGTCCGGGTGCTGCCTGTGATATCGCGTCGCTTATGCAGTATTCAAAGTCGTTGCCGGGCTTTGAGTATCATTTTACCTCCGTTCCTATTAATGAGCAGCTATCCAATCTGCTTTCGTTGGTAAAAACCTTTGTTAACGACGGCATTCCTTGCGCTCACATGCACTCCTCAATGTTGGAGATGCTCTTTGTGGTCTTTCGCTTCTATTATGATGTAGAGGTGCTTGCAAATCTGTTCTTCAACCTCTTTGACCACTCCGTCTCTTTCCGCACTATGGTCGAGGGTAACCGCACTAAGGCTCGTAATCTCAACCATCTTGCCGAACTCTGCGGCTACGATATCAACACCTTCAATGTTGTCTTCCGTCGCCACTATCCGGGCTATACACCTGGTGTGTGGATGCAAATTCAGCGCAAGGATGAGGTGCTTGCCGATTTGACCGACACAGATGCACCGATATACTACATCTCCAAAAAGTTCGGTTTCTCTTCTTCAAGCCATTTAGGCGAGTATTGCAAGAAGTATTTAGGTGATACACCAACCAAGCTCCGTGCAAAGTATCGCAAGAAGTAGCTCCGTTTATATGACAAGATAAAAAGGGTGCCCATTAAATGGACACCCTTGATTTGTGTTGTCAACTTCTTATTGAGCTGTGATAGCGTCGTAGAAGTCGGTTGTAGCCCAAGTGAAGCCCCACTCCTTAGCGATATTGAATGTGTAAGGGGTGTTGACCATCCACAAGAAGGTCTCGATGCCGTAGTTGTGGAACTGCTCAATCCAGTCGGTGTGGTTGAGGATAACATTGATGTTGTATGATACAGCGTGGTAGCCCTTCTCCTTAACCTCAGCAGGGGTGAGAGAGTGGTGGAGGCTGCTTGAGTTGTAGAGCACCTTCACATTTGGCTCCTGGCGCATAACCTCATCAAGAGTTGAGGTCTTGAATGAGAGCATATATACCTGATCAACCATATCGAGCTCGCGGATAACCTCAAGACACTTGGTTACGAGCAACTTCTCGCGGTCGCCCTTGTGAGCCTTAAGCTCAACCATCTGCACGATGTGCGGAGTCTTTTTAGCCTGCTCCAACCACTCGCGAAGGGTTGGGATTTGGTGGCCAAATGGAAGCACATGTGCGCGAACCTCGTCAAATGTGTTGCCCTGGCAGCTAAGGCCCGGAACAATCTTGTTGTCGTGGCGAATTACAATCTGGTCGTCTGAGGTAAGATGTACATCAAACTCGATACCGTCAAAATTGAGCTCCTGAGCGCGACGGAGAGCGTCGAGGGTGTTCTCATCGGTAGTAAACTCGCTACCTGTGCTGGCATTACCGCGGTGAGCCAAAATCTTAACCTTATGCTCAGGCTGTTTGCAGCAAGAGGTAAGCGCAAACAACACAATAGACAATGCGAATAAAATCTTCTTCATAACTCTATCTGTGATCTGGTAAGTTAAATACAGTTCTAATCTTCTGTACAGCCTCAGGAGTCATACCCTCAGCGGTAAAGCCGAAGTTCTTTGCAGTCATATAGATGTTTGCAGCCTTATTCAGCACATCGGTCTGGTCGAAAGCCTCCATCATATCAGGGCCTACAGCCACAGTGCCGTGCTTCTCCCAAAGTACAACATCGTAGCGCTTAATCTGCTCAAGAGTAGGCTCTACAAGCTCAGTTGATGATGGCAATGCGTAAGGAACAACGCCGATGCCGAGTGGAGCAAATGCCAAAGTCTCAGGGATCATAGACCACAAAACCTGTGTAAGGTGCTCTGAGTTGAGGAACTCCTGTGAGTGTGACATAGCAACGAGCTCGATAGGGTGGGTATGGAGGGTAGCTTTGTAGCCTGAGCCACACTCAAGCATATAGTTCTGAATTGCCAGGTGAGATGAAATCTCAGATGTTGGAACGATAGGCTGGTCGGCGATAATCTCGTAGCTTGCGCAGTCGTCAAGGATGCGAACGATGCTACCGCCTGCCATAGGGTCACGAGCCAAGTCGCGCATACGCTTGCCTGTACCCTTGCAGTAGAAGTAGCAACCCTTCAGCTGTGGAAGAGTTACACCAATTTGGAGTACTTTGCTGATTGCGGGCATTGCACGCATCTGGTCGTCAACATACTCGGTGATGTTGAGGGTGAGGTTTCCACCGTTACGCTCTGCCCAGCCTTTCTGCCACAGGTAACCTGCAACTTCGGCAACAGAGTCAAGAGCCTGCTTAAGTGCAGGACGATTAGTTAGAATAGACATATTTTTAGGTTTTAATTGGGTTATGCTAACTGCTGTTTGTTTACAAAGAATGCCAACTCCTTCTCGCCGTGAATGTAGCACAAGAAGTTGTTGATAGCAAAGCCTGGTGCATCGCGGAATGAGTTGATGGTAATACCGCCGAGGTGGTTAGTGAGGGTAATGTTGTCGTACTGACGGTAGAACTCAGGGATGTTTGGCTCAGTCTCGAAAATGTCGATTGCAGCACCGAGGAGCTTGCCGCTATCCATTGCGCGCTTGAATGCCTCAGTCTCAACGAGGTATGAACGAGCAGAGTTGATAAGGTAAGAGTTCTGCTTCATAAGGCCAAACTCGCGGTCGGTCATAATTGCGCCGTTAGAGCGAGCGTGGAGGGTAACGATGTCAGACTGCTGGAGCAGCTCGTCAAATGGAACCAGGGTAGCATACTCCTCCTTGCACTCCTTGAGGAATGGGTCAGCAACCAAAATCTTGCAACCGAAGGTTGAGAGCTTGTATGCAACAAGGCGACCGATAGAGCCGTAGCCTACGATACCAACTACAAGGTCGTGCATCTCCTTAACATCTGTGTGGGTGTTTGGATACTCAATTCTCCACTCGCCATTCTTAAGAGCCATGTGTGAGCGAGCAACATTACGAGTCTCAGAGAGGATCATCGCTACTGTAAACTCGGCAACACCGTTTGCGTTGTGTGCAGGGTTGTTTGAGACGATAACCTTGTGGTCGGTAGCTGCGTCAACCTCGATATTCTCCAAACCGCCACGGCAGCTCATTACGGCCTTAAGGTTCTTGGCAGCCTCAAACAGGTCACGCTTGATAGGGCAGAGGTGAACGATGAGCAAATCGGCATCTACAATCTCCTCATAAAGACCCTCAGGCATTGCGATGCCCTCAAAATTGCGAGCCTCGATATACTTGATAGTATCGCGCATAGCAGACTTGTCAGGATCTCCAAAGAAGAAAACCTTCAAAGTGTCATTCTCAGCAAGGTAAGGACGAACACCGTTCTCCATCATCTCGGTGGTGATAAAAGCGTCACCAATACATACAACTTTCATACTCTATTTTGATTTTTAAGTTAGTTTTGTTATCTCGTCACAAAAGTAGTAAAAATTTTCATAGAAGCGTGTGTTTATTCTATTTTTTGGTATTTTTGCATATATCGGTATTTGGTTTTGAAATCTTATTGATTGTACTATGCTCTCTTTCTAAATATTTTATAAGTATAGGGTACATTTTACCTATTTTTCCGTCTTTTATTTATATGTGGGTGTCCATTCACTTCGTGTGATTGAAATTAATTAAAACCAAAATTAAATATATTCGTTATGAAGAAATTCTACTTTTTGATCCTTTTGGTCAGCTTGATTTTGGGGTCGTGTTCTCAAAACGCGGTGCCGGAGCTGGACAACCTTGAGTGCTATGACATTGCAACTCGTCGTATGGTACGCGCTGCACAGGGCATTGAGGATTTGAGAATTTATGTCGGTGCCTCATCTGCGGACATCCGTCTTACAAGAGAGTAACACTGCAAACCTCATTATCAATAGGGCATCCTTCGGGGTGCTCTTTTTTTTGTGCGGTAAGTTTTTTTTGTTGTGTCACAATTTGGCACAAGTGGTATCTACATTTGTCGCCGTTAAAATTATAAAGAAGGAGGAGTTATGAAAAACAGAGAATGTAAGACAAAGCAAGTCAAGCCGTCAGAGTCGGTAAATGTCAATGAGTTGACACTGCTTGGTGCTGTGGAGCGAGTTGTCGAAATGGCAGAGAATTCGGCGTTGAGTGAGCAGTTTTTTAACAATGCACGCCCCTATGTGAGTTTTATTGCTGAGCGATTGCAGATAACCGATGTTCAGGCTGTGCTGCTCGCTGTGGCAGCATCATTCTATGGTGACTGGAGTTACCTTTCAGAGTTTGCCTCCTACTTTAGCTGTCGCCGATTGCAGATGTTGCGTTATGTTGACGACTATGCGGTGTTGCGTAAACGACGCCTCTTGCGTATGAATAACCACCACGACAAGGAGTGTTACCAAATCTCAAAGGAGGCTATTCAGGCTATACGCCAAAATAGGGTGCCACCGCAGCCCAAAATCTCGGGACTGACCATTATCGAGTTCTTTGATTGGGTCAACAACCTGGTCTGCCAGCGCAAAGATGACGAGATTGACTACCCTGAGTTTGTCGAAGATGTCAAGGAGCTGATGCGTCAAAATATGGCTCTGCCCTTTGTTTCGCAGCTTAAGAGTTATGATTTGAACGATCGTGACTTGACCCTCTTTTTGTGGGGTTGCAATATGCTTATCGCCGAAGATGACACCACTATTATGTCGATGGACTACGAGAACCTCTATTCAGGTTGCAGACGCTATATAAGGGAGATGAACAACGCTATCCGTACCCAAAAGTCGCCACTGTTTGAAAAGGGTCTGATGCGCCTTAAAAATAGTGACGGTATGGGTCATCCCGATGCTGTCGAACTAACCCCTTATGTGCGAAACGAGATGTTGCAGGGTATGTGCGTGGAGGTGAAGGGTAAAAGCAGCCGAAACATCATTGCCCACAACACGATTAAGGCCAAAGAGCTCTTCTACAACCCCTCTGAGGAGCGTAAACTAAAGCAACTACGCTCGTTGCTTGAGCCTGAGCAGTTTGACAACATCTGCACGCGATTGGAGCAGAAGGGGCTTCGCAGGGGCTTTGCCTGCCTGTTCTATGGCGCTCCCGGTACGGGTAAGACCGAGACGGTGCTGCAGTTGGCTCGTGCTACGGGTCGCGACCTGATGCAGGTAAACATCTCGGAGGTTAAGAGTATGTGGGTTGGCGAGAGCGAAAAGAATGTCAAGGCTATCTTTGACCGCTACCGCAAGGCTGTGAGCGAGTCTGAGCGCGCTCCGATATTGTTCTTCAATGAGGCTGACGCGATAATAAGTAAGCGAACGGAGAATGTGGCGCGTGCGGTGGATAAGATGGAGAATGCGCTGCAAAATATCATCCTGCAAGAGATTGAAAACCTTGAGGGTGTGCTTATTGCAACCACCAACCTGACAAAGAATATGGACTCGGCCTTTGAGCGACGCTTCCTCTATAAGATTGAGTTTGAGAAGCCTTCCGTTGAGGCAAAGCGCTCTATTTGGCTCTCTATGCTGCCGAGCCTCTCTAATGATGATGCCGCTATGCTGGCTGCATCGTACGACTTTAGTGGTGGCCAGATTGAGAACATTACCCGCAAACAGGCCGTTGAGGAGATTTTGACGGGCTGCACGGCTGATATCAACCGCATTATCGAGTTCTGCGACGAGGAGCGCCTTGACTCCAAACCGCAATATAAGTCAATAGGTTTTTAGGGTGGCGTAGTTGGAATTGAGTCTTAAATTTATTAGCTTTGTAAAACAAAACCATACTCTATGAAACGAATTGTTGTCTTTACAGGAGCGGGTGTGAGTGCCGACAGCGGTATCTCAACCTTCCGCGATGCTGACGGACTATGGGCATCCTATCGCATTGAGGATGTCTGCACCCCTGAGGCGCTACGCAATAACCGACAGCAGGTAATTGAGTTCTACAATATGCGTCGTCGTGAGTCGCTGACCAAAAAACCAAATGCGGGCCACTTGGCTATTGCCTCTATGGAGGAGTGGGCAGATGTGACCGTGATTACCCAAAATGTCGATAATCTGCACGAGCAGGCAGGCTCTACCCGCGTGTTGCACCTCCACGGCGAGCTGATGAAGCTCCGCTCTGAGGCCGACCCAAACCTTATATACGACATCAACGAGGGTTGGGAGCAGGGTCTTGATGACAGGGGCGAGGATGGCGCTCTATTACGCCCTCATATCGTCTTTTTTGGCGAGGATGTGCCTATGTTTGACCCCGCGTGCAGGATAGTGTCAAAGGCCGATATTCTTATCATTGTGGGCACTTCGCTGGCTGTATATCCCGCAGCGGCATTGGCATACTATGTCCGTGACCGCCAAGTGCCTATATACCTTGTTGACCCTGGTACGCCCGATACATCAATGATACGCAACCCGTTGACCCACATCAAGGAGCGCGGTGCTGTAGGAGTGCCAAAATTAGTGTGCCAGCTGCGCGAACAGGAGCAGAGCGAACTATAGCGTAGAGCGCAAAAAAATCCCTGCCGTAGTAGTACCTCTCGTACCGCCATAGCAGGGATATCTTGTGTCGTTACACTACTAAACAAACGGCAACTTCACAACCTCAGCCTTGAGCAATCTGCCTCGCACCTCAACGGCGATGATAGAGCCTACAGCTGCCTCCTCGCTCTTAACATAGCCCAAGCCGATGCCCACATTGAGGGTTGGCGACATAGTTCCCGATGTTACAACGCCGATAGGGTTACCCTCAAGGTCTGCAAGAGGGTACTCGTGGCGAGGGATACCGCGGTCAATCATCTTGAAGCCTACAAGCTTGCGCTCCACGCCATTAGCCTTCTGCTGAGCCAAAATATCGCGGTCGATGAAATCCTTGCCCTCAACAAACTTGGTCACCCAGCCTAAGCCCGCCTCAATAGGGGAGGTAGTGTCGCTGATGTCGTTACCATAGAGGCAGAAGCCCTTCTCAAGACGGAGGGTATCGCGTGCGCCCAAACCGATATTCTTGAGTCCAAACTCTTCGCCTGCGGCCCACATAGCGTTCCACATCTTCTCCGCATCGGCATTGTGGAGGTATATCTCGCAACCACCTGCGCCTGTATAGCCCGTAATAGAGAGTATAGCGTCACAGCCCGCAACATTCATCTGACGGAAGGTGTAGTAGGCCATATCCTCTACAGGCTCGTCGCACATCTTCTGGACAATCTTCATAGCCAAAGGGCCCTGAATAGCCAGCTGGCAGATGCGGTCAGAGGCATTCTCAAGCTCTACACCCTCGCGCATACCAAACTGCTCGCCATACTTGAGGATATGTGCCCAATCTTTGTCAACATTGGCTGCATTGACGCAGAGCATATACTTGGTGTCGCTGAAGCGATAGACAAGCACATCGTCAACAATACCGCCCTGACCATTCGGCATACAAGAGTAGAGTACCTTGCCGTCAAAGAGCTTTGAGCAGTCGTTGGACATAATCTTTTGGAGCAGAGGCAGAGCATTCTCGCCCTTGACCCAAATCTCGCCCATGTGGCTCACATCAAACACGCCTGCGCCATTGCGTACGGTGGCGTGCTCATCCTTAATGCCCGAGAACTCGATAGGCATATTGTAGCCCGCAAACTCAGCCATCTTGGCTCCTGCGGCTATGTGATAAGGGGTAAATGGAGTAACTTTCATAATATTAGTGTTTTAAGGTTTTCGATATGTGGTTTATTCTTTTTTAGCTGGTCGCTTAAATCCTACACGCGGACAACGGGTAAACTCCTTGGTGCGGTCAAAGAGATATCGGTAGGTGGTGTGCATCTTGTGCTTTGTGGCGCAGACATAGTTGGTAATCATCTTGTTCATCACAGGGTTAAAGTCGCCAATCCACGCAAACTCAAACGACTTATAGGGACTGCGACCCTTTTGGATGTAGTTTTCGAGGATGTAGGTCATAATGGCGCTCTCAATGCCCTTGCCCTGAAACTGAGGCGTTATGCCGAATATGATACCAAAGACTCTGTCGCACGACTTGCGCACCTTCAGCTCCCACATCAGGCGCAACTTCTCAATAAGGCCGAACTTACCGCCAAATTTGCCTATGACGCAGTTAAGGTCAGGCACCATAACAAAGAAGCCTATCGGTTGGTCGTTGTGGTAGGCAAAGTATATCAGGTTGGGGTCAATAATAGGGCGGAGGGTACGCATAAGCTTCTGCGCCTCCTGCTGTGACATCTCCTTTACGCCCGTAAAGAGCGCCCACGCCTTGTTGTAGATAGTGCGCAGGTTCTCTGCCGCCTCAGCTAAGTCGGTGTTGTGGATATCCCTGATTTGGTACTCAGGGTTGGCAAGTACGCGGTGTGCCTTCTCAAGAGCTATATCGCTCAGCACGCCATTCTCAGCACGCCACACATAGGAGTTCTGGTTGAAAAAGTTTTGGAAGCCGTAGTTCTCAAATAGCGCCTTGTAATAGGGCGGATGGTAAGGGTTGGTGTAGAGTGGCTCATACTCATATCCCTCAACAAGCAGACCCCACCACGCATCGCGCGAGCCGAAGTTTATCGGTCCGTCCATAGCCTCAAGACCTCGAGATGTAAGCCATTGGCGGCAAGCGTCGAACATAAGGTTTGCAACATCCTGATTATCAATGCACTCAAAGAAACCGCAACCACCCGTAGGCTGGTCGTACTCCTCAAGGGTGTTACCATCATAGAAGGCGGCAATGCGACCCACAGCCTCGCCCGTCTGGGTGTCAACGGCATACCAACGGATAGCCTCGCCATTTTTGAACTTGCCATTCAGCTCAGGGTCAAAGACCTTGCTTATGTCGCTGTCCAATGGGCAGACCCAATTGGGGTACTGCTTGTAAATAGGGCGGTCAAGGTGCAGCCATATATCTGCATCGGCACGGCTCTGAACCTCTATAAGTTTGTACTGTTCCATACTCTGCTATTTTACAATCTCTGCATACAAATCGTAGTCGTCAGCCTCGGTTATGCGCACGGTGTAGAAGCGACCCCTCAAAAGGCGCTTATTCTGAGCCGAGATGAGTATCTCGCCATCCACCTCGGGTGAGTCGTACTGACTGCGACCGATGTAGTAATCGCCCTGACGGCGGTCTATAATCACGCGCTCTACTGAGCCTATGCGTTTGGTGTTATTTTGGTACGAAATCTCGTTCTGAATACTCATAACCTGCTCGGCACGGTAGTTCTTGACCCTCTCAGGGACATTATCCTCAAGTTTCTCTGCCGAGAAAGTACCCTCCTCCTCCGAGTAGGTAAATACGCCCAAGCGCTCAAAGCGTTGCTCACGGACAAAGTCGCACAACTCCTCAAAGTCCTCCGCGCTCTCGTTAGGGTAGCCCACAAGCAGGGTGGTGCGTATTGCAATGTCGGGTATAGCGCTCCTTAGGCGGCCGATAAGCTCCAGCGCCTGAGCCTTAGTGTGGCGACGATGCATAAGGGAGAGCTGGTTGTCCGCAATGTGCTGAAACGGGATGTCAAGGTACTTGCAAATCTTAGGCTCACGAGCCATAACCTCGATAACATCCTGCGGAAAGTCGGTAGGGTAGGCGTAGTGGAGGCGTATCCACTCTAACCCCTCAATAGCGCAAAGACGCTCAAGCAACTGCGCCAAGCGACGCTCGCCATAGAGGTCAACGCCATAGTAGGTGGTATCCTGGGCAATGACCATAATCTCCTTAACTCCCCCAGATACAAGTGCCTGAGCCTCGGCGATAAGTTGCTCCATAGGCACCGAGATATGCTTGCCGCGAATGTGAGGTATCGCGCAGTAGCCACAGCGCCAATTACACCCCTCCGAGATTTTGAGGTAGGCGTAATGTTTTGGGGTAGAAAGCTCGCGGGCAGTAGAGCACTCGTCAAACTCCACACCCAAAGCACGCACTACGCCACTAAGGTCACGGGCACCGAAGTAGTCGTCCACCTCGGGTATCTCGCTACGCAGTTGGTCGGCATAACGCTCCGAGAGGCAACCGATAACAAAGAGGCGCTCTATAAGCCCATTATTCTTAGCCTGCACAGCGTTGAGTATCATATCGATGCTCTCCTGCTTGGCGTCGCCTATAAAACCGCAAGTGTTGATAACCACAATCTTGGCATCGGTGCGGTCTGAGTCAAAAACTATCTGATAGCCCGCTTGTGCGAGTTGTGCCGCGATATGCTCCGAATCGACACGATTTTTGGCACACCCCAGCGTGATGACATTTATCTTTTTCATTGCTTACTTTCCAAATAGAGCCCTAACAAACTCGTTGCGGTCAAATATCTTGAGCTGGTCAATACCCTCGCCTACGCCGATATAGCGCACAGGGATGTTGAAGCTGTCGCTTATGCCGATAACCACGCCACCCTTAGCCGTGCCGTCAAGTTTGGTTATAGCCAGCGAGGTCACTTGTGTTGCCGCAGTAAACTGACGCGCCTGCTCAAAGGCATTCTGACCCGTAGAGCCGTCCAAGACGAGCATCACCTCGTGTGGAGCGTCGGGAATAACCTTCGCCATAACATTGCGTATCTTTGTCAGCTCGTTCATAAGGCCCACCTTGTTGTGAAGGCGTCCCGCAGTATCTATAAGCACCACATCGGCACCATTGGCTACGGCGCTCTTGAGCGTATCGTATGCCACCGAGGCTGGGTCGGAGCCCATCTGCTGACTAACCATTGTAGCCCCTGCACGCTCAGCCCATACAGCTAACTGGTCGATAGCCGCCGCACGGAAGGTATCTGCCGCACCGATATAGACCCTCTTGCCTGCACGCACAAGTTGCGCTGCAAGTTTTCCGATAGTGGTAGTCTTACCCGCGCCATTTACGCCCACAACCATAACCACGTATGGCATACCCTGCTTCACATCAAGACCAAAGGTGTCCCTCTTGCCCTCAGCCTCCTCCATAAGGCGGGCAATCTCGTCGTGGAGAATATTCTGCAACTCATCCGAGCCGATATACTTGTCACGAGCCACACGCTCCTCAATGCGGTTTATAATCTTGACGGTTGTCTCAACACCCACATCGGAGGTAATAAGCACCTCCTCCAACTCGTCAAGCACCTCCATATCTACCGTAGAGCGACCCGCCACCGCGTGCGCCAACTTAGAGAAGAAGCCCTGCTTGGTCTTTTCCAAACCCGCATCCAACTCCTTACGCTCCTGCTCGGCACTCTTCTGCTCCGCCTCCTCTTTCTTACTCTTAAAAAGGTCAAAAAATCCCATAGTCTAAAACTTAGTTTGTACATTAAGTACAAAGGTACGAAAAAGTTCTTAGCTTGCAAATTATTTGCCGTGAAAAGGCGGCATTAGCTGCCGCTCTGACGCTAAAAGGGAAATTAGGGAATTTAGGGAAATTAGGGAATTTAGCGATTTTCTAAACTCCTTAAACTCCTTAAACTCCCTAATCTCTAATCTCCAATCTCCAATCTCGACTCTTGTCCCACGGGTGTCTTATTCTGGGACAAAATGGGACAAAATGGGTTAAGATGTTGTAGCACAGCGCGTTACGCTGTCCCAACTTGTCCCACGGCTGGGACAAAATGGGACAAATGGGACAAAATGGGACAAGTGGGACAAAGTGGGACACGCAGATTGTCAGCGGGTTAGAGCCATTTGTGTTGTTTCATTGTGAAACAAGACCATTGCGGTTTTGAGATGACCTACGGTCATTAAGTCAAAAGGGGAGATAACCTTTCAAGCAA
>JAFNYE010000131.1 GCA_017383345.1 Alistipes sp.
GAGCGGTTGACCTCTCTTCTGGATTGGAACTCTTCAACCATTCCATAGGCAACAAGACGAATAACATCGGAGAGTTTCTCGCCATCGCAGAGGCTGTCAAATATATCCTCAGACACCCCGAAGCACCTCGTATTATCTACTCAGATAGCATTACCGCAATCACTTGGTATCGTAATAAGCAAACTGCGTCATCACGACGCTGTGAGCAGCTACAATTAGCCGAAATATTCCTCAAAGTTATGGCGGCTAAAATAGACGATATTCAGATACTCCATTGGGATAATCGTGAGTGGGGCGAGACACCCGCAGACTTCGGAAATAAGTAATCTCTTAATATATAAATAGGTATGGCAAAGTTGAAGACGCATTCTACACGAGTTGTAGAGATTCGCGAACAAGACTATCTATTGTTGTTGGAGAACTCAATTAGAATGGAGGCGCTCAAGATCGCCGGGATTGAGAAGATGGCAATCTATAAAGCAATGGAACATATGTTGAATAACCAACATATTGATATCCTCATAAAACCGATCTCCACTAAATATAAATAATATATAGGTGACTCCTATACACCTTCAATTAGATACAAATAAACTAAACTAATTAGAACCAATAATATACAAAAGTGGCGTATGTAGTGAACCTTGTAATTCTCTCATACGCCACCTTAGTTTATTCACAATGCATCAGCGAAAGATGCTTGATTTCAGCGCTTTACTTTCAAAAGTTTTATTTACCTTTGCATTCGTAGTTTTTGGGCTTGATTACGACCTCCATGTAGTCTTCTATGTAGGATTTCGCAATTTCCGTAAAAACAAACACTGAAAATCAATTAGTTAAAATAAAATAACGGTTGTCGTTTAGTCAGCCTTTTTTGTTGGAAAATTTGATGAGAGGGGAATTTTACCTAACTTTGTAACAAACAATGTCATTATGAGACGAACTTTAATTATCACACTCGCCCTTCTTTTTACATTTCCTGCGCAAGCTAATATTGAGAATGACACCAACCTATTTACATCTCAAGATCCGGAAGGGAGCATCAGCAAGGGTATCAAAGAGTATATAATCTCTTTTATGCAAGATCGTGCAAAAGAGGGTGATAATTACGCTCAAGTTTTTCTTTCTGCTTCATATCTTGATTACAAAGATTATAAATCAGCCTACGAGTGGGCATTAAAAAGCGCCAAACAAAGAGATAGCTACGCTCAATTTTTTGTAGGCTACTGTCTCTACAATGGATTAGGTGCAAAAGAGAATATAAAAAAGGCCGAAAAGTACTTTAACCTATCGTTAAAAGCACAAAACGACAGAACCAGATATGCAATAGGTGTGGTATATTTAGAGAGCGAAGGGGCAAAACAAAACATAGACTTAGGTATAAAGTATATAACGGAGGCGGCAGAAAACGGTCTTGCTTCCGCTCAATCGGCGCTTGGTTTGTGCTATCACAATGGTAAATATATAAAGCAAGATTGGGAACAAGCTGCCAAATGGTACACTCTTGCCGCACAACAACATAGTGCATCAGCACAAAATAACCTCGGCACCATATACTACGATGGTAGATTAGGGAAAACTGACTACCAAGCCGCCTTCAAATTATACAAAAGTGCAGCGAGCTTGGGCGACAAATATGCTATCGCCAATTTAGGCAATTGTTTCTACCACGGCAACGGCGTAAAACAAGATTACTCTATGGCAGCCAAACTATTCAACCTATCTATTGAGCGAGGCAATTTGAGTCGTTGCGACCAACTCGGATGGCTGTACTATAATGGTTGGGGTGTTGAGCAAGACTACAACAAAGCCGTTGAGCTATATATTAAGGCGATAGAACAGCAAAGCACTCCTTCAATGGTCAACCTCGGTTTATGTTACGAATTTGGCAAAGGTGTTGAGCAGAACTTATCAGAAGCTTTACGGCTGTATAAAGCAGCAGCCGATAAGGGCAGTAAAATAGCTATGCACAACGCTGGCAACCTATACTATTATGGTAAGGGAACTGAGATAGATTACACCAAAGCTGCCGAATATTTTCGTCAGTCAGCTGAAAAGGGGTATCAAAAAGGGCAAAATATGCTCGCTACATGTTATAAAAAAGGCCTGGGCGTAGAGAAAAATTTCACAGAGGCTGCAAAGTGGTATAAAACTGCAGCGGACCAAGGCCTTCCAATTGCGATAAGCAATTTAGGATATTGTTACTATAATGGTCATGGCGTAGATCAAGATTACACAAAGGCGGCCGAATGTTTCAACAAGTCTATTGAAGCTGGAGAAATTAATTGTGCTAACACGCTCGGATATATGTACGAAAAGGGGCTTGGTGTCACCATTGATTACACTCTTGCCGTAAAGTACTATAGAATTGCAGCTAATGACGGGAATAAAACGGCTATCAATAATTTAGGACTGTGCTATGAATATGGTCGTGGTGTAGATAAAGACTATATTGAAGCATCAAAACTATATATCACTGCTGCAGAGAAGGGTGATATGTATGCGCAACATAACATTGGTGCATTTTACTACTATGGCAAGGGGGTAAATAAAGACTATACCAAAGCGGTAGAGTACTTACGCTTGTCTGCCGATCAGGGATATGAGCGCGCTCAAAACTGGATTGGCCTTTGTTACGAATTGGGAAACGGCGTTAAAAAGGATCTTGAAGAGGCTGTTAAATGGTATTCTAAATCGGCGGAGCAAGGATATGATGTCGCCCAGTGCAACTTAGCTTGGATGTATGACAAAGCTATAGGCGTCAAACAAGATTTGGCACGCGCTGCTAAACTATATTCTCTTTCAGCTGCTCAAAACAATACTCGAGCGAATTATCGTCTTGGTGTACTCTATGCTATAGGCAAAGGAGTAAACAAAGATATGCGAAAAGCTGTAAAGTACTACACCGTAGCCGCAGAAAATGGGCATAAAGAAGCTGCCTACTACTTGGCAGAATGTTATCTTAACGGAACTGGATGCCCAAAAGACAAAGAAAAAGCTAAGTACTGGTATAAAAAAGCAGCCGCCAAAGGCTCTCAATATGCAAAACAAGCACTAAAAGATCTATAATAGAGAATGTCGCTTTGTAGCAAAGAAAAATAGAGCAAAAATTGCAGAACTCAGAGTGTTGCGCAACTCAATTTTTGAGCGATTGGATAAGATTTTGTCTTAGATAACACTATGATTTAGAAGAGCTGACCAAAAGAGATTTTGGCCAGCTTATTATTAAAATTGGGCCTGTATTAAATTAATATAATGTAACAATCGGCTTAAATGGACCTATTTTGTGTTCAAAAGTTTTGGAAGTAAATAAAATATTACTACCTTTGCGTTAGCAATTATACGCAATTATGAGGAGTATGACCATACTTGGCAATATATTCCCTCTCCGAAAAATCGGGGGGGGGATTTTTGTACCTCTAAATCAGTAAGTTACAAGATTTTAAGCTCTTTCTTAGGCTCCGGAACAACTCTGGCGCCAAATTTGCTATGCACTTTACTAATTTTCAATTCTCTTTATTATTAACACAAAACCAAACATCTATGAAAAACATTTTTCGTTTTCTGATGGCTGCTGTCATTCTCTTTGGCGCAGTATCTTGTGCTAAGGAGGATATCTCTTCTTCTTTAGCAGGTGGCGAGGTAGAGGTTACCTTTACCGCCAACCTTCCTGAGCTTGGCACTCGTGCTTATGGCGATGGTCTCAACGCAACTCTCTTGCGTTACTATGTTTATGATGCTAACGGTGCAGAGCTTGAACAGCTCCGTGGTGTAGCAACCACCACAAATCGCACTTTCTCTTTCACACTCCCTCTTATCAAGGGTATGACCTACGACTTCGTACTCTGGGCTGATAAGAATGTAGGTGATGTAGATAACCCTCAGGGTTTCTATCAATTCGATGGTAAGATTGCAACTATCAACTACAATGGCGAGGCTAACAACAACGACCGCGATGCATTCTGCGGCTTTGTTGACGGCTTCGACCCTGTTAGACATGACCCACACTTCGAGCTTCACCGTCCTTTCGCTCAGCTTAACGCTGCTACAAGCGACAAGGCATTGGTTGCAAAGAGTGGTGTAGAGCTTACTACAAGTACTATTACTGTTCAGGCTTACGACAAGTTTGATGTAACTACAGGCGACATCGCTACTGGTGCTAATCTCATTGATGTTGCGTTTACAGCTGCTACAATGCCTTGCAACCTCAACCCTGTTGAGACCTTGAAAAATGGTTACGACTACCTCTCAATGAACTACCTCCTTGTTCCAGAGGGCGGTATGAATGTTAATGTAGCTTTCACTTTCAATGGAACTAAGGGCATTGTATTCAAGGAGACTGAGTACACCAATGTTCCTCTCAAGCAGAACTTCCGTACCAACATTCTCGGTGCGCTCCTTACTAAGCAGACTGAGATTGAGGTGGAGATTCTCCCTGGTTTTGGCGATCCTGATCAGGATTATGTTATGACCGCAGCTGACCTTAAGGAGCAGATTGAGAACGCTCCTGCTGGCGAGCAGACTGAGATTGTACTCGGTGGCGATATCGACTTGAACGACCTTCTTGCTGGTCTTCTCGAGACCCGTGCTACTACTTCTGCAGGTCTTATTATTCCTGAGGGTAAAGAGATTATCCTCAATTTGGGTGGTTATACATTAAGCCAGACAAAGGAGTGTACTGCTCACTACGCAATGATTTCGAACAATGGTACTCTTACTGTAGTTAATGGTACTGTTAGTTTCGATGATACTGGCGCAGGCGATCCAAACTTCGGTTGGGGTTCATACACTATTGAGAACCGCGGCAACCTCGTTATTGAGGAGGGCGCTGTAGTTGAGCACCTTTGCGACTTGAATACCGTAGAGAAGAATATCCACATGTACTGCGCTGTTCAGCAGGCAAGCGGTACTACTACCGTTAATGGTGGTGTGATTTCAACTCCAACCTATCGTTCACTCCGCGTAAACGGCGGTACAGCAACCTTTAATGGTGGTGTATTTGAAGGTCAGGTTTGGATGCACCCATTTACTGACAGCACTGCTCTTACAATTAATGGTGGTGAGTTTGCTCCACGCGGTGGCGATGGCTCATCTGTATATGTTGAGAACTCAAGCAAGGCTGTAGGTTTGACCGTAAATGGCGGTTATTTTGCTACCAAGATTGGCTCTTCAAATGTTATCGAGAACGCTATCCACGGCGGTCTGTTTGGTGTTGACCCTTCAGGCTTTAAGGCAAAAGTAGCTACTGACCGCATTGTTGTTAAGACAGGCGATGTTTGGGGTGTTTTCGAGGCACTTACTGCTGCTGATGAGGAGGCCTTTGTAGCTGCTGTAGCTAATGGTGGTCAAATTACCCTTGAGCAGAATATTACCCTGACTAAGACACTTGTTGTTGAGAAACCAACCGTTATTCTCATGAACGGCAAGACTATCTCAGCAAATATTCACAAGAATGTAGGTGCTGTAATAAAGAACACAAGTGTTTTGACACTTGAGAATGGTACTATCTCTTCTCTTGCAGAGAATGGTGGCTCTGCTCTTGTAAACAACGGCACTGCTAATGTTAATGGTGTTACTCTCAATGGTGCTATCAATGCAAATGGCTCATGGCCTTCTTACACTGTGAACAACACAGGCGTATTGGTGCTTAACAACTCAACAATAACCTCATACCACGGCGCTGTATCATCTTACAATGATGGCGCTCTCGTAACTCTGAACAACACCAATATTGATATGACTGGTATCACTGGTTTTACAAGCCACGGTATCTACACATACAACAATGGTGCAGCAGTTGTTAACAGCGGTAATATCGCTAACAACGCAACAGATCAAAACTCTACCGGTGCATCTGTTATCAATGGTGCTATAACCGTAAATGGTGGTAATTTTACCGGCCGCATTGAGAGCTACTATGGCACTCCAGTATTGAAGGGAGGTACTTTCTCTGTGAAGCCAAATAAAAACTATATCCCTGAGGGCTATGAGGTAGTTGAGGAGAACGGCAAATATACTATTATCGGTGTTGTAAAGACCGCTGAGGCTCTCGCTGAGGCACTTGTTGCAGGTGGTAAAATCACTCTTGGTGCAGACATCGAGCTTAGTGCAGAGGTGGTTGAGGGTACTTCAGCCGCTTTGGCCGTAGCTGGACAAGATATCATTATTGATTTGAATGGCAAAACATTAAAGGCTGGTAAGTCTGACAAACAAAGACTTCTCTATATTGGCACTGGTGCAAATGTAACTATTGAGAACGGAAAACTTGAAATTATCAGTACTAACGGTATGGTTGACGGTACTAATGCTTCAACAGGTGGTAGCTCTGTTATTTATTGCAACGGTGGTAATATTTCAATGAGCGATGTTGAGATTATCGGCAGTCAGCGTGGTGGTCATCGTGCAATCGAGGTTCACAATGGTGTTGGTGCGTTCAACAATATTAAGATTGATGTAAACTACGGCTTGGGTATCAATGCTGGTGCTGGTGCAAATGTCACTATTGACGACTGCAATATCACTGTTACCGGAATGTATTCAGCTCCTTATAACTCAACCTGTTTCTCTGTAATGGGTGGTGGTGAAATGGTAGTTAATAGCGGTAACTACAAACTCATCAATAACAATACATACTCTACAGGTGACACTCACGGTGGTTGGGTTGGTATCATTATGAGTTCAGGTGGCTCATTGACATTGAATGGCGGTACATTTACCAACATTCCTGCTCAGGGCTTTATGCCACAGTATGAGCGTCCTCTATTCAGTTGCGATGCAACTGCAGGCAACACTGCTACACTGAATTTTATGGGCGGAACTTATGCTCCACAAGAGGATCAAATCGCACACAAAGGCGGTAGCGGTGGTACCGAGATTGTTAAAATCAAGGGCGAGACTATCCCAGGCTACAGTGTAAATACCACACTTTTGGAAAAAATGACCAATAACGGCAATGGTACTTGGACTGTACAATAACAACCAAAGACCCTTGCATACGGTCTTGATAGTATGCAATGTTAGTTAATAATGGAAGGCGCCTCGGTCGAAAGATCGGGGCGTTTTTTTTGCGGGAGCTGTTGGCAGGCTGACGCAGAACAGAGAGTTTAGGGAGTTTAGAGAATTTAAGGATAATACTACATACTTATTCTCGCACAATTTGTTGTCAAAATAGTGCAAATACAACGCTCGGCTATAAAAACAGCGAAGGGTAGTACTGTAAAAGTACTACCCTAACTATATGCACCAATTTGTCGTCAAAATAGTGCAAATACGACGCTCGGCGAAATTGAACACGATGGGCTGTACTGAGCGTACTGCCCATTGTGGGCATATTTCGTTAGCGGAAGGAGTTGTGCTGTTTTCACGACAAATTACTCCATTGGGAAAATACGAACTTCACTCACCCCCTCCACTTCTGCCTTAAGCGCCTCAAGGTCGGTGATTTGTTCAACCTGGCCATAGTGGTAAGGGTAGAAGATTTTTGGCTGGAGCGCCTTAACGACGCGGGCAGCTTGTGCCACGGTCATAGTATAAGGTTGGTTAACGGGCAGAAAGGCGACATCTACGCCCTTGAGAGCGAGAACATGGTCGTTATCCTCGGTATCGCCTGCGACATAGATTGTTGTACCGCCCAATGTGATAAGGTAGCCACAATCCTCGCGAGCCTGAGGGTGGAAATCGGTATGGCCCTCGGTGATGTTATAAGCGTGGGTAGCGTGAACAACAACACCATCGACAGGTGCAGAGAATGAGCGCGGGAGCATAGTAACGCAGTCGTGCTCAAAGCTCTCAGCCGAGGTTTTATCGCACATAATGACGGTCTGAGGCTTCTGCAACTTTTCGATTGTAGCAAGTTCGAGGTGGTCATAGTGTGAATGGGTAACAAGGATAACATCGGCCTTAGGCTGGCTATCCCAATCGAACTCGCCTACGGGGTCAACATAGAGGTGCAGGCCGTTCCACTCAATACCGAGAGAGGCGTGAGCGTAAAAAGTGAAGGTAATTTTTGAGCCGTCAGCCGCAGTAATAGTATCTTGCGGATAGGCGGTTGCGCTCTTTTTGCAGCAACCAAAAAGAGTTGAAAAAATCGACATAATCAATAATAGTTTTTTCATAACAACACAAATGTAGTAATTTTCGCAAAAAATTCATAATTTTGTGGTATGAAATTTATACGAATAGGAGTAAAGAGCATCATTTCGCTACTGCTCGTAGCGTTGTTAGCCATTACGGCCACAAGTGTGAGTCGCGTTTATCGTTTTGCCGAGCCACAGCCTTTTAGTGGTGCGAAGATATTCAACCCCTACCGCAACTTTAGCTCGGAGCAGGGTTGGAAAAGGGCCAACTTCCACACTCACACGCGCGTGGATGGGCTGCTGAATGAGTGTGAATACACCCCTGAGCAGACATTGGAGTTTTACGAGCGCTTTGGCTACGACATCGTCACATATTCCAACCACAACGCCCTGACGCTCCACCCTCGCGACCCACAGTTGCAGGTCAACCTCTATGAGCACGGTTACAATCTGTTTAAGTTCCATAAGCTGGTATTTGGTTGCGAGAAGGTCAACCGCTTTGACCATCTGCTTCCATTCTTTGCCTCTCAGCGACAGATGCAGATAGATATGCTTGCAGAGAATAGCGACATTGTTGTGCTTAATCACCCGCTACGCACGCATCTGACAACGACAAAACTCTTGGAGCGGCTGAGCGGCTACGACATTATAGAGCTCGACAGCGGCAAGAGCACCGAAAACGACTACTGGGACGCAGCCCTGAGTGCAGGACACTACAGTTTCGGTTTAGCCAATGACGACTTGCACTATCCCGACCGCACGGGTGCGATAGCTGTGCGTTGCAACTTTTTGCAGACACCTTCGGCTCGATATGAGGATATTGTGCGCACGCTTAAAGAGGGTTGTTTCTACGCAATGCGACTGCCCGACTATGGCAACGGCGACTGGCAGACCAAAGTGGAGAGAAACAAGAGCATACCTTATATTAAAAATATAGGCGTGACAGAGTGCGGCTCGATTTACATTGCTCTATCGGAGCAGGCGGACAATATCAAAATAACAGGTCAAAACCACTCAACTCTCGCATCGGCACTCAATGCCGACTCACTGAGCTACACAATGCAACCCAACGACCCGTATTGTCGCATAACAGCCTACTTTGCCGATGGCGAAGTGATATACACCAACCCTTTTGCGCGATATGACGGTGCAGAGAATAGTTTGCCGACACAACAGGCTACGCACAGCGTCGATATACTCCTTACCGCACTATTCAACATTGCATTGGCAATACTATTTATCGGCATTGGCACAATATTATATAAGACTATTTTTGTATGGCAAATTTTCTCAAGCAAAAACGATCGATAACACTCATAGCTGCCCTAACAAGCCTATTCACCCTATTGGCTTTCCACCTACCGCTCTTTAAGGTTGTGGTGTCAAATCTTGAGGGTGGATTTAACGGCGTAATCATAACAGGAGGTTTTGCAGCGCTTATTTTGGCAACAAACTTTTTGATTTACAACTTGTTGTTATATACGCTGCGCGGTGTAGGTAAGTGGATTATTGGCGCAACCCTGATTGGCGATGCGATAATGCTCTACTTTGTCAACTCTTACGATGTGCTTGTGACCGACTCGATGATGGGCAATGTGTTCAATACCCGTTTTTCCGAGGCATCCGGATTTTTCTCCTTTGCAGCGGTGCTATACACCCTGCTGCTCGGCATTCTGCCCGCGGTGCTGCTTATTTGCAGCAAGATAGATTACAGCACGATAAAGCGATTTGGCAAAAATTCGGGCATTGCATTTTTGGTTATGCTCGGAGTGGTAGGTGCCAACTTTAACAACTTTACCTGGATAGACCGTCACGCCACAAAACTCGGCAGCCTGCTTATGCCGTGGTCATACATTGTCAACTCCATTCGATGGCACAATGCCGAGAAAAAGCGCAACGCCAAAGAGATTTTACTACCCGATGCGACAATAAATAGTACCGACAAGCAACTTGTTGTGTTGATGATTGGCGAGTCAGCCCGTCGCGAGAACTTCTCGCTCTATGGTTACGAGCGCAAGACCAACCCACTACTTGAGAAGCAGGATATCACAGCACTCACAGCCACATCGGCAGCAACATACACCACCGCGGGTGTAAAGGCAATATTGGACCACATGCCGACAGACAAACTATACGAGATTTTACCAAACTACCTCTACCGCACGGGCGTAGATGTTATTTGGCGCACAAATAACTGGGGAGAGCCGCCTCTTCATATCGAGAAGGTTATGAAGGTTGCCGACATCAAGGCTATGTACCCCGAGGCCGATGAACGCTATGATGCCATATTGTTTGAGGGTCTGAAGGAGCAGATTGAGAGCAGCGCAGCCGATAAGGTTTTTGTTGTGCTTCACCTCAACACCAGCCACGGCCCGACATATAACACCAAATATCCGGCTTCATTTGAGCAATTCACCCCTGTTTGCACAACGGTGGAGATGTCAAAGGCTGTGCCTGAGGAGCTGATTAACGCATACGACAACTCAATTCTCTACACCGACTACCTGGTCAATTCGGCCATAGAGTTGGCCAAGAGCATAGAGCGCGAGAGTTGTGTGATTTTTATCTCCGACCACGGCGAGTCTTTAGGCGAGAATAATCTCTATATGCACGGAGTGCCTATGGCTATGGCCCCACGCGAACAGATTGAGATACCGTTTATTGTTTGGAGTTCAGACGAGCGCGAAATCAAGTCGCTCCCTGAGGCAGGTCAATACAACATTTTCCACACCGTACTCGGCGCGCTGGATATAACGAGCGATATTTACAACGAACAGATGAACATCTTTGCCGAGAAAAGAAATAATTAGGCAAAGTTGTAATAATTGGGCTCAAGTTCAGTCATATAATAAAACAAAAAATATGACCGACCACGAATTGATAACCCGAATAGTTGTGCATAACGACAGTCAAGCATTTGCAGTTGTTATGCAGAGGTATTCGGGTTTGATTTTTTCGACAGCGCTCACAATCACCAAAGATTATGGGCTTGCCGAGGAGGTTATGCAGCTATCACTCATCAAGGCGTACCAAAACCTACACCATTGGCGTGGTGGAACAAATCTCGCACCCTACCTGCAGATGATAACCCACAATCAGGCAATAGATTGCCTCAAAGCGCGCGAGAGAGTGCGTCACAGCAATATTGAGAACTTGCAGATTACTGAAGACGAATATTCAACCGAGCATCTTGAGCTGCTTGATTGTATGGATAGAGCTTTAGCCCAACTCTCGGAGGATGAGCGTGCTATAATAGAGATGCACTACTACCAAAAACTAAAGACAAAACAGATTGCAGAGCAGACAGGACTAAGCGAGTCGAATGTTCTTGTCCGTCTGCACCGAATAAGAGCGAAACTGAAAACACTTATTAACAATGAAAGAGATTAACGATAACGAGTTAGAGCGACTTATCTCTCAGAGTCTGCAAAGGCAACACATTATTGAGAAGGTAAATGCCACAACTCTCGCCCAAGTTAAGCGACTCAACCGAGTGCGCAAAGTAAAAAAGACAATGAGGATTGTAATCTTTGCATTTGGATTACCTCTTCTTTTGGCAGTTATGGGGTACGGCGCATATAATATTGTAAGATTGACGGAGGGTGCAATGGGGTATATTGCCGCCGCTATAACCATAATAAGCGCTTTAGGAGTTACAACACACTCTATTGTTAATTTTTCGTTAGAGGAGGTGTAATAAAACCATCTCGGCAAAGTCTTTAATACGAGGTCAAACTAAAAAACAATACTATTATGGATTCCTATCTTATCAGGTACATTGTTGGCAGCATATTGACAGCATCTACCATTCTTACACCTATTATTCTCTTCTTTGTAGCCTACATCCGCAACAAGAAGGCTCAGCACGAACTGCGTATGCGACTGCTGGAGAATAACGCCGACACGGAGTTGGTCAAGGCGCTTATCGAGACCAAACCTAAAGCCGAGTCCAAGTTCATTATGCTCCGCATAGGTCTGCCAGCTATCTTTGCATCTGTTCTCGGCGGTGGCTTTGTATATCTGCTCAACCACACCGCAGACAAAAACTTTGAAGGGGCTGTTTTGTTACTAATCTTCACAATTGTGTTGGGTGTAGGATTAGGACTTGTTGCCGCACTACTTATTGAAAATAAGTTGCACAAAAATAGATAGACAGAGTAGTTTTTTTCAAAGATATAGGCGTGTTTATGAGTCCACTTCGGTGGGCTCTATTTTTATTTTTGTACAAATTTGTATCTTTGCACTCGTATAAAAGGTATGTGAGCATTTTTAATGCAAGCGTAACCGAAGCTGCGGAGCGAGAGCAGAGGGTGACGGCACACTATACCGAGCCGCGAGGAGGAAAAGCCCTCGTAGAGGGGTTAACGCAGTAATTCGCTTTACCTCTACACAGAAAGCGTATAAAAAGATGAATTACCAGGCTTACGAAGGTGAGAAAACCGCAGTTTACTTGTGGTAAATGAGGATTTTCGAGCCGAGCGTAACCGACGCTGCGGAGCGAGAGCAGAGGGTGACGGCACACTATGCCGAGCCGCGAGGAGGAAAAGCCCTCGTAGAGGGGTTAACGCAGTAATTCGCTTTACCTCTACACAGAAAGCGTATAAAAAGATGAATTACCAGGCTGCGATTAAGCCGAACGCAGAGGTAAA
>JAFNYE010000132.1 GCA_017383345.1 Alistipes sp.
AAATTGAAAATTAAGGTGCACCCCATCGGGGTGCATCTTTTTTGTACTGCACCCCTAAGTTAGGGGAGCAGATCTCCCTAAATTCCCTAAACTCCTTAAATTCCCTAAACTCCCTACTACCATTCTCGCACCATTTGTCGTCAGAAAGGCGTAGATGCACCGCTGCGATTAAGCCGAAGGCAATAGCGGGAGCCACCGAAGGTGCAAAGGGCGAAGGTTGAAAATGAGAGCTTGCTCACATAGTTTCAAACTCGCACTTTGGGGTGCTATGCTCCGCGACCGATATTGCTGAGGCGTAGCAGTGAAGAGTCATCGCAGATGAGCCAACGCTCGGTCATATTCCCAACTCCACCGTCGCTCTATTCGCGCACCCATTTGTCGTCAGAAAGGCGTAGATGCAACGCTCGGCAAAAAATCCCAACGATGGATAGTACTAAAATGTACAGCCATTGTTGGGATATTTTTGTTAGCGGAAGCATGTATGCCTTTATCACGACAAAGGCATACACGCTAAAATTTAAGGGAATTCAACCTACTCTCAACAGTACTAAACCTATTAACCGGCACAGCAGACGAGCGGGTGATTTTGAGTTTTTTGGAGGTAGTAAAGGAGCGGATGTTGTAGGTAAACTTGAGGAGGAAGTATCGGCCCATAGTGGCATTATAGCGCACCTGAGAGTATCCTGCCCACACACCGCGGGCGAATGATGTATTCTGGTTAAGCACATCATTGACACACAATTCGACCTCGCCCAAGCGGCGCAACACCTTCTTTCCGAGGGATATATTCCAGAGGGTAAAGGAGTCGTTATAGTTGTTTGTAAGGCCCACATATTGGGTAAAGACTGCCGAGGTGGTAAGGGTGAAGCCCAACGGCAGCACAAACTTCATATTGGCTGTGGCGCGGTGGGTAAAGAATTGATTATTAAGCACATCCTTACCCGACTTATTGTCGCTATATGAGCCTCTCCAGCGCAGAGTAAAGTCCACATTTTCGGATATATTGCTACCCAGAGTCCAATCGGAGTAGGCTGTAAGGTTGTTCATCATTTGGTTTTCGCCATTGATGCGGATGGGGACATCGGAGTATGTTGCACCGAGCGAGATATTGAGGTTTGAGCCCAAGAAGGTTATTGGGAAGCCTATGCTTGTACGCGCCTCAAAAGAGCGGTGGCCGTTTAAGTTGACAGGTTGGGTCAACTGCACGGGGTTATACTTCTTGCCGTCAATCTCGATAGTTTCGGGCGAGTAGTCGATGCTTGTACCGATATAGTTAGGAGTAAGTGTCGCCTTAGCCATAAACATAAATGTTGTGCCGTGGCGTGGCGAGAGGTTGGTATAGCGAACAAAGTAGTTATGCTCCGTATATGGTGTAAGGTTAGGGTTTCCGAGGGTGAGGTATTGCGAGTTGCTCACATCATACACATCGAGCATCTGCCACAACGAGGGCGCTTTAATCTCAGAGGTAGCACTTACGCGCAGGGTATTTTTATCGTTAAAGGCCCATTGAAGCGTAGCGTTATAGACGGGGGCATTGAATGTACGGACAACCGTTTCGCCCGTCCAGAGGTTTGTGGTCGAGAGGCGCGAGTGCTGGAACATTGCGCTGACGGAGAACCAATTACGGCGCTTGCTATAGCGATAGCCTACACCTGCCTGATGGAACAAGAACATACCCTCAAACTGCGACGAGGAGCGACGATTTAGGCGCGAGGTGTCGATAATATGGTCGGCATTGGTGGTATAAGACATAAGGTCGCGCGTACGCAACTGCGCCTGCAAGCGGTAGGTAATGTTATAGGTTGAGTAACGGCCAATGCGGTCGCGGAAGGTAGGCTGGATACGATATGTGGAGGTGTTAGACTCGTTCTGCCTACGGCTGTATGTATATTTTATGGTAGCCAGGTCGGGAGACTCCTTACTTGTCTTACCTGAGCCGTTGGAGTAGTAGTCTCTATCGGACTGGTTGAAGCTATGGCTTGCACTACCAACCAAAAGCAGGATTCTGCCCTGACGCAGGAACTTATATGAGTATTGGGCATAGAGGTTGTGGTAGGTGTTGTAGTTCCATCCCTCATTTCCGCTCGGCATCCAACGATAGCCCGACTGTCCACGACGCAGGGAGGTGGTATCTACGCGGTTAATAGAGCTGTTAGGGGTAAAGTTAACCGAAGGGATAAGTATCAGTTTTTGACGCTTACCCACCTTCCACTCCAGGCGTGAACGGAACTTAAGGGCGTGGTTATTGGGGTTGGCAAACTGGTCGTAATGGATAGTATCCTTCTTGCTCACCGCAGGGTCATACCAGCGGTCGATAGTAAAGTCGTTCTTGGCATTAAGGTGGTTATAGAAGAGGCTACCCTCGAACTTAGCTCTGCGACGACGACCCCACACATCGCTATAGTTGAGCGCGAAAATCTCAGCCGCAGCCACACCACTCTGGTTATTGACCGAGAACTGACGCGAGCCACTACTGCCGCTTGAGCTGCTCTTGATGCTCATCTCGTCATCCGAGAGGTTCTGCTTATTGAGGTTGTTAACAAGGCCCATAACGGTAATGCGCCTCTTGTCGTTGAATATATTGACACTACCGCCAGCGGTATATTTATTGTTTATCGTAACATTTTTATTAGCATCAGGCTCATAGCCGTAGCCCAGATGGACCTTACCAAAGCGGCTCTGATTGATACTCTTGCGAGTGATGATATTGATAACTTTACCACCCTCGCCATCGTCAACGCCCGTAATTTGGGCTGCCTCACTAAGGTGGTTATAGACCTCAATATGTTCAACAGCCTGAGCGGGGATACTCTGCAACACCTGAGAGATATTGCTACCGAAAAACTCGTTGCCATCGACATAAATCTGCTTAACAACCTCTCCGTGTGCCTCCACACGACCATCAGTAATGGTTATGCCCGGCATTTTACGAAGCAACGCCTCAACCTCGGCATCTACAGCCACCTTAAAAGCGTCGGCATTGTATCTGAGCGTGTCGCCCATAATGACCGTACGAGTTGAGACCGCTGTCTTTACAACCGTCTCAATTTTTACAGCACTCTGGCTAATCTTCACCTCGCCAACATCCTTAGGCAGACCTGAGCAGGTAAAGGTAAAGGCGTGGTCGGCATAGCCTATAAAGGTTACAACGCAGTTATACTCGCCCTGAGCAACATTGGGGATACGGAAATAGCCACCATACTCCGAGGTGTAGTACTTTTTGGCATCGGGAGTCTTGACATTGGCTAGCTCAATGACCGCACCAGGCACTCCGTCGGTTGTCTCCGCATCGATAATACGACCCGAGATAGGCACACCGCCCTGCGCCCACACTGCAAAGTGGGCAACAAAAGCAACAAGAAGTATAAGTGCGCGTTTGAGGGTCATTGGGTTTAGGGTCTATACATATATATTAAGATATATATGCATCTTAAAGGTTAAAAAGGGTTGTCGTAAATATTTCTAAATACGGCAACCCTTTGATTATTTTCTATTTGAAATCAGATATTAGTCCTCCAACTTTGCAGCCAAGAACTCGCGGTTAAGGCGAGCGATGTGTGCAATAGAGATACCCTTAGGGCACTCTGCCTGGCAAGCACCTGTGTTAGTACAGTTACCGAAGCCGAGCTCATCCATCTTAGCAACCATAGCCTTAGCACGACGAGCACCCTCTACGCGGCCCTGTGGGAGCTTAGCGAGTGATGACACGCGAGCAGCAACGAAGAGCATTGCTGAGCCATTCTTACAAGTTGCAGCACAAGCACCACAACCTACGCAAGCAGCAGCATCCATACTCTCCTCAGCATCAGCCTGAGGGATTGGAATAGCATTGCCATCAGGTACAGAGTTGGTACGAACAGATACATAACCACCAGCCTGAAGAATCTGATCATAAGCACCACGGTTTACAACGAGGTCCTTAATTACAGGGAATGCAGCCGAACGCCAAGGCTCAACAACGATAGTTGCACCATCCTTGAACTGACGCATATAAATCTGACAAGTAGTTACTGCCTGAGATGGACCGTGTGCGTGACCGTCGATATGGAGTGAACACATACCGCAGATACCCTCACGACAGTCGTGGTCGAAAGCTACAGGCTCCTCACCCTTGTGAACAAGGTCGTTATTGAGGATATCAAGCATCTCGAGGAATGAGGTATCAGATGATACATCCGATACTTTGTACTCCTTGAAGCAGCCCTTAGAGTGAGCGTCTTTCTGACGCCATATTTTTAATGTGAAATTCATAATTTCCTGTTTATTAAAAGTTTAACGCCAAAAATTAGTCCTTATAGTTACGCTGTGCGCGGTGTGTGAACTCATATACCAGATCCTCCTTTGTAAGCTCTGGCTCTACGTCCATACCCTTGTACTCCCAAACTGCTGCGTAAGCAAACTCGTCATCGTGACGGAGTGCCTCGCCCTCCTCTGTCTGGTGCTCTGAACGGAAGTGACCACCGCAAGACTCTGCGCGGTTGAGTGCGTCACGAGCCATCAGCTCACCAAGCTCGAGGTAGTCAGCAAGACGGAGTGCCTTCTCAAGCTCAACATTGAATGAATCAGCTGTACCAACAACCTTAACATCCTTCCAGAACTCCTTGCGAAGAGCTGAAATCTCAACGATAGCCTTCTCAAGAGACTCCTTTGTACGAGCCATACCAACATTGTCCCACATAATAAGACCGAGCTGACGGTGAATATCGTCAACAGAGCGTGTACCGTTGATAGAGAGGAGCTTGTTGATCTTCTCCTGAACAGCCTTCTCTGCCTCGTCGAATGCAGGAGTTGCGGTAGATACCTTTGGAGCCTGAATCTTCTTTGCCAGGTAGTCGCCAATTGTGTATGGGAGAACGAAGTAACCATCTGCAAGACCCTGCATAAGAGCAGAAGCACCAAGGCGGTTTGCACCGTGGTCAGAGAAGTTACACTCACCAATAGCGTAGAGACCCGGGATAGTTGTCATCAAGTTGTAGTCAACCCAGATACCACCCATTGTGTAGTGAACAGCTGGGAAGATCTGCATTGGCTGCTCGTATGGATTAACGTCAGTGATCTCCTCATACATATCGAAGAGGTTACCATAACGCT
>JAFNYE010000133.1 GCA_017383345.1 Alistipes sp.
GCGGATCTGCATATCCATAGCACCCTCACCGATGGTGTGTTGAATATGAAGGGTCGAGTCGAGGAGGCGTGGTGTGATGGCTTGGATGTTATTGCCGCCACGGAGCATATGTCTATAAGACCAGTCGCCGATACCGAGGGTCAGCCAACGCCCGAGAAGGTGAGACTGAAGAAGAGTTCGGCTGCGGTGAAGGCGGTTGCAAGTGCAACTAAGGCTGCAGAGAATTTTGGTATGGTCGTTATCCCTGGTGTTGAACTTACGGGTGACGCAGCGACTCAGGGCC
The DNA here is from genome assembly GCA_017383345.1 of Alistipes sp. Lineage (GTDB taxonomy): Bacteria > Bacteroidota > Bacteroidia > Bacteroidales > Rikenellaceae > Alistipes. The sequence continues at coordinate 284 of JAFNYE010000133.1, forward strand.
ACTTTAATGCTCTCTTTACTACCGATAATAGCGTGATTTATGACTATGACGCTATGCAGAGCATTCGCAATGCCGACAAGCAGGGTGCGCTCATTATGCACAACCACCCTGGTTGGCGCCATCCGACTTTAGAGATGACACAGTTTGAGAAGGATGTATATGCCGAGGGTCTTGTTGATGGTTTGGAGCTGATGAATGGAGCTTATTTCTATCCGCGCGCCTTCAAGACAGCTAAAGAGCATAAACTTTTTATGACTTCAAATACAGATATTCACGCCACCACAGGTCAGCAATATCGCGAGAATGGCCATTTGCGTAATATGACCATTATCTTCGCCGAAGAGTGTACTTTGGAGTCTTTGCGTCAGGCGCTTGAGGCTCATCGCACCCTCTGCTACTCGTTTGGAACTATCGGTGGCGACGAGAAGCTTCTGAAGGAGTTTTTTGAGGCGTCGGTTACAACGCAAAAGCTGAATATCGACCAAAAGAAGAATGTTCAGCGAGTGAAGGTAACTAACACTACATCACTGCCTTATGTTATTCGTATCGGCAAGGGCAATGCCGTTGTTCTGCGCCCGTTGTCATCGACTATCGTAACCGGAAAGGTTGGCAAACCGCTCAAGTGTACCGTGCTCAATATGTATTGCGGACAGGATGAGCATCCAACTGTGGCAATAAAATAACTTAAAACCTAATAATACTATGAAGAGATTTTTAACATTTACATTGGCGTTGGCGACTGTCGGATCAGTAGCCGTTGCGCAAAAGAGTATTCCGCACGCGGTGCGAACACTCACTGAGGCTACAAACCGTCGTACTGAGGTCGTATTGCCGCAGATAAAAGGTTTTAATTGTTACAAGTGTGATTTCCACATTCACACATCCTACTCCGATGCTCGCGTAAATCCTGCGGGTCGCGTAATTGAGGCTTGGATGGATGGTTTGGATGTTATCGCTATTACCGACCACTATGAGGGCAGAAGTGGCGAGCGCAACTTCTTTAAGGTTATCAATCCCTACTTCGAGGGTCAAGAGCCTATTAAGTATCAATCTGCAAATAAGGCCAAAACTGTAAAGGCTGACTTTAACGCCATTCATCAGGAGGCTGTAAATCAGCTTGAAAAGTCTGGTTATCCTATGTTGCTAATCAAGGGTTGTGAGATGGCTCGTAATGCTGAGACTCACGGACACTTCAATGCTCTGTTTTTGCAGGATATCAACGGCTTGTATGATGAGGACTTGGCTGTTGCTCTTCGCAAGGTTAAGGATCAGGGCGGTATTGTAGTTCATAACCACCCTGCGTGGCGCCGTAAGACCAGCGATAAGACCGAGTTCCATCAGCAGGTTTATGGCGAAGGTCTGATAGATGGTGTTGAGGTGGCAAATGGTGTGACTTTCTATCCTCACATTGTTCGTCGCTGTATTGATGAAAAATTGGCGATGTTTGGTAATACCGACGAGCACTTTATGACAGCTCATCGCTATGGTCAGGCGGGCATACATCGTACAATGACAATCGTGTTGGCTAAGGAGTTGACCGAGAAGGCTATTAAGGACGCAATCCTCAAGCGTCGTACTATTGCCTACTCAGGCGGTTATTTGATTGGCGACGAGCCGTGGCTCGTTGAGTTGCTCAATGCCTCGGTTGATTGCCGTCTGACTAAGGTCGATAAAAAGACTAACGAGCATATCTATATGTTGACCAACCACTCTTCTATTCCGCTTCGACTCCGTCGTGGTAAGACCATCTTCCCTCTTGAGCCATTCAAGCCGTTGGTAGTAAGTATTGGTAAGGATAAGCAGGGTGTTGAGGCTGCGCAGCCACTCTTTCACGTAGAGAATATGTGGGTGGCAGATTATAAGCACCCTAAGGTGGTACTTGAGATTGATAAATAAAACTATTACAATGAAAAGATTATTTGTCATTGCGTTTGTTCTTTTAGGTTCTGTCCTTTCGTTGCAGGCTCAGAGCCGTTTGGAACATCTTACTGTCAAAAGCGAAATTTTGGGCGTAGAGAAGCCTTATTCGGTCTATCTGCCCGATGGTTACGATAGCTCTACCGAGCGCTATCCGGTGCTCTATTTGCTCCACGGAGCGTGGGGTAATCATAAGTCGTGGAACCGCGACGGCGGTGGAGAACAGCCTCGTATAACTGACGAGATGATTGCGGCAGGCAAGGCTGTAAAGATGATTGTCGTAATGCCCGATGCTACTGGTATCGGCCCGCGTAGAGGTGGTAAAAATATGGGCTATTTTAATGTTCGCGATTGGGCTTATGAGGACTTCTTCTTCCAGGAGTTTATTCCTTATATCGACCAGAAATTCAGAACTATAGCGTCTAAAGAGGGCCGTGCTATTGCGGGCCTTTCTATGGGTGGTGGAGGCTCGGTGGTTTATGCTCAAAGACACCCCGAGATGTTTAACGCCTGCTACTCTACAAGCGGTCTTCTTGACCACCGTTATCGCGCTGTCAGCAAGGTCTCTGTTAACCCTGATGAGATAGAGTGGTTGTGGTCTGTAGCGCAGACTTCGCCGGTTGAATTTTTGCGCTATGCAACCGAGGAACAACTCGAAAAATTGCGCACCGTACGCTGGATGTTGGATTGCGGTGATGACGATAGTCTGATACAGACAAACCTCGATTTTTTCACCGAAATGAAGCGTGAAAAAGTGGCTGTTGAGTTCCGTATCAGAGATGGTGTTCACGACTGGAAATTCTGGCGTGAAGCACTGCCGTTGATACTCCAATTTTCGTTCAAAAAAGAGTAGTTTCGTTTATTGAAAAACGATAAAATTGCAGACCTCCGAACGCCTTGTCAAAAGGTGTGTTCGGAGGCCTGTTTTTGTTCCGTAACTGCCACAAATTGGTGCTTTTAGAGAAATTTTTTTGAGTGAACGCTGAATTTTTGAAATTTTTTCACAACTCGAGAATTTACAGAAAAGTGTAATATGCAAACAGTTGAAAATCAAGATGTTGCAAATTTGTATATAAGCGAATGTTATTTTGTGGGAAATACTATAAGAAAAAAGAATAAGCATTTGGGGTCAAAAGTGCCAAATCGACCCTGTTTTGGGGTCTGATTTTGACATATATATAGTGTAAATAAAAAATTTTGATTAACTTTGCACCCGCCAAAAGGCAAAACGAAATAGAAATTGGGGCGAAAAAGCCCCGCAAGTTTAACAATTAAAGGTTTAATAAATGCCTACTATTCAACAGTTAGTAAGAAACGGCAGAGTCAAGATGGAGGACAAGTCGAAGTCTCCGGCTCTGGCAGCGTGCCCTCAGCGTCGTGGCGTTTGTACTCGTGTGTACACCACCACCC
>JAFNYE010000134.1 GCA_017383345.1 Alistipes sp.
AATCTCGGTCAAATCAAAGCCTACAATCGTACGACCCGACTCTGCCACGCGGTTTATCAGGCAGACCGCCTCATCAAATGTCATACCGCCGGCAACGGGACGCTTTGTATGAGGGCAGCACTCTGGCGAGAGAGCGTCAATGTCGAAAGAGATATATACCTTCTGCGGCAATGCGGCAACCACATCGTCACACACATCCGCCCAACTGCGGCCATTGAAACGCTCCGCAGCAAGGCGCTCGTGACTAAAGAGTGTTATGCGCGGATGTTTTACAGCATAGTCAAACTCCTCGCGAGTGATATCACGCACACCCACCTGCACCAATTGCGACACCTGATTAATCTCCTCGACTATATTACGAGCCACCGAAAGGTGTGAGTAGTCGAAAATTTTACCGCTTGTGCGCAAGTCGCTATGGGCATCAACAAAGAGCACTCCCATATCGGGATGTACCGACGCCAAAGCACGCACAGCACCAAAGGTTACCGAGTGGTCACCACCTACAACGCCGACAATCTTACCCTTATCGGCAAAGCGGAACACGCGCTTACCTACGCTGCGCTGCATATCTCTAAAGCCCAGGTTGATACGCACAACCTTGCGGGCAAAGTAGTCGCCCGAAAGTACACCGCCGTCCTCAATATGAGCCACAACCTTAGCCGCATCGCCACCAAGCTGGAGCGAACTCTCCTGCAAATCGTAATCTACCTCAGCGGTAGCCACCTTGCCCTCAATATCTACATCAGAGACCACATCGTAGAGACTGACGGTGGTCGAAGCGTCAATGATAGCATCGGGAGCATAGGCTGCACCCTGACCCGCAGCAGAGGTTACCGCCCACGGAGCAGAGACTAAGACCAATGGAGCATCGGCCGTTGACATTGCGTCACGGAAATAGTAGCCGGCATTATCATTGCCATCCGAAGAGAGGCTAAAGCCAAATCTGAAGATATTATTGATATCCATAGCACACAGTTTATGCCACAAAATTACTAAAATTATTGCAAATTCACTACACCTATATTATATTTGTGACAATGAAAATCATTATCGACAAAGCCATACCCTTTATCAAGGGAGTTCTTGAACCATACGCCGAGGTTATCTACGCTGACGGCGAGGCCTTTGACGCAACGACCGTAGCAGAGGCTCAGGCGCTTATCATACGCACTCGAACACGCTGCAACCGCGCCCTGCTTGAGGGTTCAAAGGTCGAGATTATAGCCACCGCCACCATAGGTTTTGACCACATAGACTTAGACTACTGCGCCCGTAGTGGTATCAAGGTAGTAACGGCTGCTGGCTGTAATGCGCGCGGAGTGCTACAATGGGTGGCCTCTGTGTTGGTTATGCTCAGCCAAAAGCAGGGCTTTGAGCCACACCAGCGTACAATAGGTATTGTTGGCGTAGGCAATGTCGGCAAACTTGTAAAGAGCTATGCCGAGAGTTGGGGCTTTAAGGTCATCTGCTGCGATCCTCCGCGCCAAGAGCGCGAAAAGTTAGACTTTGTGTCGCTTGAGCAGCTTATACCGCAAGCCGATATCCTCACGCTCCACACCCCTCTAAACGCATCAACGCACGATCTGATAAACTCTGCAAATTTAGTGCATCTGCACCGCGGGGCAACCATAATCAACGCCTCAAGAGGCGAGGTAGCACAAACCGAGGCTCTGCTACGCGAGGATTTAACATGCGCCATAGATGTGTGGGAGAGAGAGCCAAATATAGACAAGCGACTGCTCGCGAAGGCTATCGTTGCCACGCCCCATATCGCCGGTTACTCAAAGCAGGGCAAGGCCAATGCAACAGCTTTGGTCGTAGAAGCAATAGCCCGACACTTCGCCCTGCCTATTGTCGGCTGGTATCCCGCAGGCATCAAAAAGAGCCTCGCGCAACCGATTGACTGGCAGACTCTTAAGCAAACAATATGCGCGTACTGCGACATAGAGCAGCAAAGTGCAGGTCTAAAAAATGGGGGCGAGTTTGAGCAGTTGAGAAACAACTATAACTACCGCGAAGAGTACTTTTAGGATATTTTTACTACCTTTGTAGTATGTTTAGACTTATAAAATTTCTTGCGCCCATTATCGGAGCAGAAAATGCACATAATTATTCCGTGCTACTGTTGCACCTGATCGGCAAAATTCCGGGTGCAAAGTGGTTTATGCGCAAACTATATGCTGTCGAGGATCCGGCCCTCGAGCGCGATGTCTTTGGCATTCACTTTCGCAACCCTATAGGTATGGCGGCAGGCTTTGACCGCAATGGCGAGATTTACAGCGAGCTTGGAGCTTTAGGTTTTGGTTTCGTTGAGATTGGCACAATCACTCCTCAGCCACAAAATGGCAACCCAAAGCCCCGTGTGTTCAAACTGCCCGATGACAAAGCCATAATGAACCGCATAGGCCTTAACAGTAAAGGTTTTGAAAAGGTTATAACCAACCTGCGTAATGCCGATCACCGCGTAATTATCGGCTGCAACATAGGCAAAAACTCGGCTACCGAGCCTGAAAATTCGCCACAAGACTACTTGCGCGTCTTTAGAAACCTCTACCAATATGCCGACTATTTTACTGTCAATGTAAGTTACAACACCACCTTCAAGCAGTATGTTCCTCGCACTCGCGAGAGTATCATATCTATACTTGAGCCTCTATTCGATTTCCGTCGCGGTCAAAACCAATATCGCCCTATATTGCTCAAGATTTCGCCCGATTTGAGCGATGAGGATATAGATATGATGACCGACATTATGATTGACACACCGCTTGATGGCATAGTTGCTACCAATGGTACCATCCGCCACACAGGCCTCAATACCCCTACCGAGTTACTCAAAAAGTACGGTGCCGGTGCTGTCAGCGGCTCTCCGCTCACTAACCGCTCTATCGAAGTGGTGCGTCGCGTCTATCAACGCTCCAACGGCACATACCCTATAATTGGCGTAGGTGGCATTATGACCCCTGAGCAGGCAAAAGCTATGCTCGACGCGGGAGCGACCCTCGTACAGATTTATACGGGCTATGTTTATAACGGTCCTTCCTTCGTGGGCGACATCTGCAAGAAACTGATTAACAAAGCATAATGAAAGCGACAATCGTAACCATAGGCGACGAGATTTTGATTGGTCAAATTCTCGACACCAATACCCGCTACATCTCGCAAGCGCTCAATCGTATAGGCATTGTTGTTCACCAACAGATATCTATTGGCGACACCGCGCAGCAGATTACCACAACCCTTGACCAAGCGCTATCAACCACCGATCTGACTATTATTACAGGCGGTTTAGGTCCAACCAAAGACGACATTACCAAGCACACCCTTACCGCTTACTTCAACTCCGAATTAGTTTATAATCAGGAGGTTGGCGATTTTGTAAGTCAATTGCTTGCCCGCCGAGGCATAGCCTTTACCGAACTTAATAGAGGTCAGGCTATGGTGCCAAAATGTTGCACCGTTTTGCACAATGCTCACGGCACAGCGCCCGGTATGATGTTTGAGCGCGATGGCAAGATTGTTATCTCACTTCCCGGAGTACCTTTTGAGATGCGTCACCTTATTGACGACAAGGTTATCCCAATGCTCGCCGAGCGGTTTACTCTCAAATCGATTATTCACCGCACGATGATAACCTCAGGCATTCCTGAGTCGCTCCTTGCCGAGCGTATCGCTGCGTGGGAGGATGCTCTACCCGAAATGCTCCACCTCGCCTACCTCCCTGCACCCAATATTGTCAGGTTGCGCCTATCTGCATATCAGGTCGAGGGTCAGAGTGTTGGCAAGATTATCGACCAGCAATTTGAACTGCTTCGCCAGATTATCCCGCAAGCTGTTGTCGGATTTGAGGATGCCTCAGTAGAGCAACTTCTACATAACGCGCTTATAGAGCGAGGTGAGAAGTTGTCGGTAGCCGAGAGTTGCACAGGCGGTAACATTGCCTCTAAATTCACCGCAATGGCGGGCGCATCGGCATACTTTATGGCTGGCGTTGTAAGCTACTCCAACGATGCCAAAAGTGACATTTTGGGCGTCAATCCTGAACTTATAGCCACCTATGGTGCCGTTAGCGAGCAGGTAGCCATTGCAATGGCTGAAGGTGTAAAGCGCGTAGGCAAAAGCGACTACGGCATAGCCACAACAGGCATAGCCGGCCCATCAGGAGGCAGTGCCGAGAAACCTGTGGGCACTGTATGGTTTGGCATATCTACGCCTGAGCGCACCTTTGCCGTAATGAAAAATTGTGGAACCGACCGTGGCCAAATTATCGAGCGCGCCACAGCGCACGCCATAAGACTCCTATACGACAACCTATGAAACGACTTCTATTAACCCTCTTATCACTCGCTGCGTGGAGCATTACACTCGGCTGCTCATCAGCAGTAGTTGCACCAAGCCTCAGCAAAGAGGGTGGTGTCATTATTTGGAAACATCGAGACCAAACGGCAACCAACGACTGCCATATTGCCCACTTCAAGGGTGGTAAATATGCCTATACGGCCCTTGTAAACTCCTATGTAGGCGTCGGCACAACCGCATTAGGCGGTGTCAACGAGGTCGGCTTTGGATATATCTCTACGGCCACAAAAAATCTGCATCGCCAGCCCGCTGTTGCCCGCACACGCAACAGCAAATACTCTCTTATGGTACACGCCCTGCGCGAATGTAAGAGTGTAGATGAGTTTGAGGCACTACTCTCGACATATCATCGTTATGCCTCATTTGAATCTAATGTTGGCGTAGGCGACGCTGAAGGCAATGCAGCCTATTTCGAGATTTGGGCGGATGGTTATCGTCGCTACGATGTCAAAGATTTCGATGTGAGAACAAACTTCTCCTTTGCTGCAACGACAAACATACGCGGCTCGTCCGAGAGGCGCTACCGCACCGTTATGGAGCAGATGAAGGGTCAGAAAGGTTTCTGTTCGCAAGATTTTATCGGCTACTCGCGCTGCTTCTGGAGTGCCGACAAGGGCGATGTGTTGGCAAGTGCAACACCATATAAAGATGCCAACTATGTCGTACCTCGCGCGTCAAGCGTAGCGGCCATCGTTATTGTATGCAGCAAAAATCCACGCATAGATGCTATTGTAGGACACCCCGTTTCGGGTATGGTTGTGCCTGTATGGGTTGCAGCCGAACATAATATCCCAAAGTGTGTTGCAGGACGCGAGATGTACGATTTAGGCCGCAAGTTTGTATCAAAGGCGTACATCCCAAAGGCTGGAGAAAAGGGCTTGTATCTCAATAAGGAGTTGGTAAGTAAGGTGCTAAAAGTAAATCACGACATCCCAGCACCAAAGAGAATGCCGACCGATATAATTAAGTTCAATAACAAAATTGACGCTATATTTGAAAAACATCGTTCACAAATGATGCAACTTTTGCAGTAAATTGCTATCTTTGTGACAAATAACAGAGTCATAAACTTTAACAATTTACATAACAAACCTTAGTTATGCTTGAAACACTAAAATTCTACAAGAACTTTCCTAAGGAGGGTATCAATTTTATCGACATAATTCCATTTCTACAATCGCGCAAGGCCTTTACCGAGGTTATCGAGGCGCTCAATAAGGCTACAACCGCCCCAAATGTTGCTGCACCAGAGGCTCGCGCATTCCTCTTTGCAGCCCCGCTACTCACAACCGAGGGTGTTGTCGAGAATATCATCCCAATGCGTAAATCGGGCAAATTACCATTTAACGAGGGCGACCTTATCGAGGTAAAGATTGAGAAGGAGTATGGCTTTGACCGCCTATTTTACCGATTGAGCGACATCGCTGCTGGTGTACCTACAGGCGACACCTTCGAGATTACCATTCTCGATGATGTATTGGCTACAGGTGGCACTGCCGAGGGCGTAGCTAAGTCACTTGAGCAGTTGACAATCTACCGCGAAGGCAAACCTTATAAGGTACGCATCAAGGAGTTTGTATTCTTAGTCGGCATCCCTGAAATTGGTGGACGCGAGCGTCTGGAGAAGATTGCTCCGGTAACCGTACTGATGAACATCTAAGGGTAGTAACATATACAAAAAAATAAGAAGCAAATAATTTTGCTTCTTATTTTTTATTAAAGTTATTCATCGTTCTCTCAAGTCCGACAGCAACAAACGACATCACCGCATCTCCAAAAACCTTTAACCTCTCGGCCATCTTTTCGCGCTCCTCAGCCGTCCACTCGCCCAAAACATAATCGACTTGGTGTCCACGGCTAAAATCGCCACCAATACCAAAACGCAAACGAGCGTAATCGGTTGATTGCAGCAGTTCAGCAATATTCTTAAGGCCATTATGACCGCCATCGCTGCCTTTTGTACGCATACGAAGCTCACCGAACGGGAGCGCAATGTCATCTACTACGACGAGCAAATTCTGCTTCTCTATCTTGAGTTCCTGCATCCAATACCTTACAGCCTTACCTGAAAGGTTCATATAAGTCGAAGGCTTTAGCAGGGTCACAATGTGGCCTCGATGTCGCAATGTCGCAACAGCACCATATCGTGCCGACATAAAAGTAGTGTCGGATGCCGCAGCAAGGGCATCCAACACTTTGAAACCAATGTTGTGTCGGGTCTCGGCGTATTCGGCGCCAATATTACCCAAACCTACAACAAGATATTTCATTTGCCGTCAGTCAATTATTTCTGAGCAGCTGCACCACGAGAAGCACGAGTTACGCGAACTGCGCAAACTGCCTGAGTTGCAGGAGAAACAAACTGAAGACCCTCAAACTGAAGATCACCAACGAAGATAGTCTGACCAACCTTAAGTGGAGTAACATCTACAACCAACTCATCAGGAAGGTTCTCGAGCATACCCTTAACAACGAGCTTACGAGCAGAGAGAGCGAGCTTACCACCGATCTTTACACCCTCAGCGTTACCGGTAAGGCGTACAGGAACTGCGATAGATACTGGCTTACCCTCCTGAACACGATAGAAATCAATGTGGAGAATCTGCTCACGGATTGGGTGATACTGTACATCACGAAGTACAGCCAACTCCTTCTTACCCTCGATATCGAGCTCAACGATGTAAGAGTTAGGAGTGTAAATGAGAGGCTTTACAGCCTTCTCGCTGATAGCGAAAGATACATTCTCGCCGCCACCATAAATAACGCAAGGGATAAGACCCTCACGACGAACTGCCTTAGATGCCTTCTTACCGTAAGCGGCACGAGGCGCTGCTGAAATAGCAAGTGTTTTCATTGTTTTGTAATATTAAATTGTTAGTACCTACAGCGGCACTCAGTCTGCACCCGAAGTGCAACCCCCATAACCGCCTGATTGCGACCGCAAAAGTAACAATAATATTCCTAAAAACAAAATGTTTTACAAAATTATGATTTATCACCCCCAACCAGTACCGGATATCAATGCTCCAATCGGTACAAATAGATAAACACTGAGCGCTAACACTCCACAGTTTAGCCGGATGGAGTGTGTAGGTAGGTATATAAACAAAAAAGCCAACCCATAATGGATTGGCTTAAAGAGGCGGCTACCTACTCTCCCACGGGAAAACCGCAGTACCATCGGCGTAAGTGAGCTTAACTTCTCTGTTCGGAATGGGAAGAGGTGGAACCTCACTGCTATAACCACCTAAATCTTGTTTAGG
>JAFNYE010000135.1 GCA_017383345.1 Alistipes sp.
ACTCTTTACAGAAATATCCGTGCCGTTACCACATGTGCCATATGTCCACAGCGCAGGCTGTAAGAGATCTACACTTAGCAAAGAAGATGGGTCTATCGGTTACGGGTGAGACCGCACCACACTACCTCATCTTTACAGACTTGGATATTGCTGAAAATCACGGTCGCTTTAAGATGAACCCACCTCTGCGTGGATCAGAAGACCGCAATATGCTTTTGCAGGGCATTATTGATGGCACTATTGATGTTATCGCTACCGACCACGCACCTCATACCGAGAGCGAGAAAAACTGTTCGCTTGAGAAGGCTACATTTGGCATTGTGGGTCTCGAGACCTCTTTTGCCGTATGTTACACACACCTGGTTAACAGGAGTGGGGTGATTTCTATCGAGCGTCTTATCGAATTGATGTGTGACAACCCTCGTCGTATCTTTGGATTGAGTGGTAGCCTGAATGTTGGCGAAAAAGCAGACATTGCCGTATTCGACATCTCGAACCAATATATAATTAATCACAACGACTTCCTATCAAAGGGCAAGGCTACTCCATTTGACGGTATGGAGGTAGATGCAAGTTGCGTATTGACACTCTTCAACGGCAACATTGTATGGAAGGATGAGAAGTACTTCAAAAAACTCTCAGACCAGCAGAATGAACAGATTGACTAAATAACACTAAACGATATATGAAACAGAAGAGACTTGTATTAAGCAATGGACAGAGCTTTGACGGTTATGGCTTTGGTGCAGACCGCAACGCTGTCTGCGACATTGCCTTCAACACCTCGGTTGTGGGTTATCAGGAGATTATCTCTGACCCAAGTTACACTGAGCAGATGGTCGTTATGACCTATCCCGTTATTGGCAACTACGGTATTGCAGACGAGGACTTTGAGTCACGCCAAATTGCAATCGGAGGCCTTATTGTTCGCGAGTACTGTACTACTCCGAGCAACTTCCGCTTTACCAAAACTATTGCAGAGGTTATGGAGGAGAACTCTATCCCTGGCATTTGGGGTATTGATACCCGAATGCTCACCCGCACCCTCCGAGATAACGGAGTTATGCGCGCAGCCATAGTTGATGCATCAATGAGCGTTGACCAGGCGCTTGCCCTTATTGCTACAACCCCTGTCACAGAAAATGTAATCTCAAAAGTGAGCTGCCGCAAGCGTTGGTATTCTCGCACACCTAACCACAAATACGATGTTGTTGTCATTGATTGCGGTGTGAAGCGTAGTATTATCGATTGTCTAAATGCGCGTGGTTGCAATGTTGTCATCGTTCCGTTTGATACTCCTGCAGACGATATTCGTGCATTTAACCCACACGGTATTTTGGTTTCAAGTGGCCCAGGCTCACCATATAGCGCAACTGAGGTTGTAGAGAAGATTAAGCTTTTCAAGGGCGAATTGCCAATGATGGGTATTGGACTCGGACACCAACTTATCGCATTGGCATACGGTGCAAAGTGCAATAAGATTGAGAATGGCAACCGCACATCTGCTCGTCCTGTTCGTAACTCACTCACCAGCCGCATTGAGACCGTTGGTCTGAGCCTTGAGTATATCGTTGACCGCGAATCGCTCGAGGGTACCGGCCTTGTGGCAACACATAGCTGCGTATTAGACAACTCGGTTGTAGGTATTGAGTGCCGCAAGGATAAAGTTTTTGCGGTGCAGTATCACCCAGAGGGCGCTCCTGGAGCAAACGACAGCGCATACCTATTTGACAAATTCATTAAACTGATGGAGGGACAGAACAATGCCTAAGAGAACAGATATAAAGAAAGTAATGGTCATCGGCTCTGGTCCGATTGTCATTGGTCAGGCAGCAGAGTTTGACTATGCAGGTACACAGGCGTGCCTTGCACTCAAAGAGGAGGGTTATGAGGTTATCCTTGTCAACTCTAACCCTGCAACTATTATGACTGACACATTCATTGCCGACAAGGTGTATATGGAGCCACTCAAGTTGGAGTATGTAGCTAAGATTATACGCTACGAGCGTCCTGACGCCATCGTTCCCGGTCTTGGTGGTCAGACAGGCCTTAATCTGGCTGTACAGTTGGCAAAGAAGGGTATCTTGGAGGAGTGTCAGGTTGAGATTTTGGGTACTTCATTCCAGAGCATCGAGCAGGCTGAGGATAGAGAGATGTTCAAGGATTTGTGCATCAAACTCGGCGAGCCTGTAATCCCTTCAGAGATCGTTTATTCAGTTGACGAGGCTGTTGAGGTTGCCAAGAAGATTGGTTATCCTGTGGTCCTTCGCCCTGCGTTCACACTTGGTGGCTCAGGTGGTGGTTTTGCCGACAATGAGCAGCAACTTCGCGAGATGATGCGTAATGCATTGGTCGTATCTCCTGTGCATCAGGTGCTTGTAGAGAAGAGCATCAAGGGCTATAAGGAGATTGAGTTCGAGGTTATGCGCGACAAAAATGACACCGCTATTGCAATCTGTAGTATGGAGAATGTTGACCCTGTGGGCATCCATACCGGCGATAGTATTGTTGTTGCTCCAGCCCAGACTCTTTCAAACAAGGAGTTCCAGATGTTGCGAGACAGCGCGCTTAAACTTATCCGTGCGCTCAAGATAGAGGGTGGTTGCAATGTTCAGTTTGCGCTCGATCCACTCTCGTTCAAATACTACATTATCGAGGTTAACCCTCGTGTATCTCGCTCAAGTGCGTTGGCTTCAAAGGCGAGTGGTTTCCCTATCGCTCGCGTTACAGCTAAGGTTGCTGTTGGTTTGACCCTTGATGAGATTTTAATTGAAGGCACACCTGCTTGCTGTGAGCCTGCAATTGACTATATCGTTACAAAAGTTGCCCGCTTCCCATTTGATAAGTTTAGCGAGGCTTCTAACGAGCTTGGCACTCAGATGAAAGCTACCGGTGAGGCGATGAGTATCGGTCGTACTATCGAGGAGTCGCTTTTGAAGGCTCTCCGCTCACTGGAGACCGGTGTTTGCCACTTGCACAACAAGAAGTTTGACAATATGTCAACTCAGGATATGCTTACATATATCACTCGTGGCACAGATGATCGCATATATGCTATTGCCGAGTTACTGCGTCGCGGTGTGGATCGTTCGCTTATCTATGACCGTACCAAGATTGATATGCTCTTCCTTGAAAAGTTCTGCAACATCATCGCAATGGAGCGCCAATTGGCAGCTGCTAAGGGTGACAAGCAGGCGCTTTATGAGGCTAAGCGATTGGGCTTTGGTGACAAATTTATTGGTCAGCTCTGGGGTATGACAGAGATTGAGGTGTTTAACCTCCGCGAGAGCTTTGACATCAAACCTGTATATAAGATTATCGACTCTTGCTCTGGCGAGTTTGACCGATATATTCCATACTTCTACTCTACATACGAGAGCGAGAATGAGTCGATTGTCTCTGATCGCAAGAAGATTGTAGTATTAGGTTCAGGTCCAATTCGTATTGGTCAGGGTGTAGAGTTCGACTACTCAACAGTACACGCAATCTGGGCTATACGCGAAGCTGGTTATGAGGCAATCATTATCAACAACAACCCAGAGACAGTATCTACCGACTATACAATCTCCGACAAACTCTACTTTGAGCCGCTCACCGTTGAGAATGTAATGAATATCATCCACCACGAGCAGCCTGAGGGTGTTATAGTAACCCTCGGAGGTCAGACTGCAATCAACCTTGCCAAGCCGCTTGTGCAGATGGGTGTAAATATTATCGGAACAGACCTTGAGGCTATTGACAAGGCTGAGGACCGCAAACTCTTTGAGGCTATTATGCGTCAGGTAGGTATTCCACAGCCACAAGCTAAGGCCGTTACCGAAATAGAGGATGGTGTAGCTGCTGCAGAGGCTATCGGTTATCCTGTTCTTGTTCGTCCAAGTTTCGTATTGGGCGGTCGTGCAATGCAGATTGTAGGTAACGAGCAGGCTCTGCGCCACTACCTCCACAACGCTGTAGAGATTAACGAGGACTCTCCTGTATTGGTTGACAAGTATATTATGGGTCG
>JAFNYE010000136.1 GCA_017383345.1 Alistipes sp.
GATTTGCTTGTTCTCGGGTTTAGGATTACCCCGTAGGGGTACAAGAAAAAATAGAGTCTTGACCTCAAGCTCGCTTGAATGGTCAATGACTCTATTTTTTCTTGTAATAGCCGCAAGGCTATCCTAAACACGCAACACTCACACGCAACGCAACACGCAAAACGCAGTTTTGCCGAAAGCTTTTTGCACGCCCTGCTTTTTCTCGAAAAAGCGGGCAGTACTGCGTAGCCTAAACCAGTCGCGGTACTGCGTTAGTGTGGCAATCTACTATCCGCACTTAGAGTATCCGCAGCTCATACAGGTCAGGCAGCCGTTTTGGTATGCCATCTGCTCCTGTCCGCACTGAGGGCACTTACCCTTTGAGCGTGTTCCGTCCTCGATATACTGCTTGAGGGCGCGCTTAACGCCGTTTTTCCAGGTGTTGATATTCTCGTCGTCGAGGTGAAGACCGTCGATGAGTGAAACAACCTTATCGATAGGCATATTGTAGCGCAGAACGCCTGAGATAAGTTTAGCGTAGTTCCAGAAGCTCTCGTTAAAGAGACGAGAGATGCCGCCGATAGTGTTGGTATATCCGTAGCGGTCGTTGTACTGGAAGTCATAACGCTTAGTACCATCCTCCTCGCGAACTTTGATGATGTTACCCTTGCTAATCTTTTGAGGGATATACATAGCGTCATCTTCAATCTTACCGGTAAAGATCTCGTAAGGGTGACCCTCATAGAGGCCGACGAGTGCAATCCAATCCTCTTTGCCGTTCTTGAAACGAACAACCTCGGCTGGCAACGACTTTGGTCGGCGGTTAGACTGGGTTGGATCCTCGCACTTAGGGGTCTCCTTCTTCGACTTCTTGTCAACCAATACGCCTGCACGGCAACCGTCACGATATACGGTTACACCCTTACAGCCGCACTCCCAAGCTGTGCGATATACATCGGCAACAAGCTCCTCTGATACATTGTTTGGCAAGTTTACGGTTACAGAGATTGAGTGGTCCACCCACTTCTGAATAGCGCCCTGCATACGCACCTTTGCAATCCAGTCGATGTCGTTTGCTGTAGCACGGTGGTATGGCGATGCATCTACCCAGCGCTGGAGCTCCTCGTCAGAGATTGTCTGCAAGCGGGTTGTGTCGTAGCCGTTGATGTTGAGCCAGTCGATGAACTTGTGGTGATATACATTGTACTCCTCGAAAGCCTGACCCTGCTCGTCAACGAATGTAGCAACGACATTCTGGTCGTTAGGGTTAATCTTACGGCGACGCTTATAGACAGGGCGGAATACAGGCTCGATGCCCGAGGTGGTTTGCGACATAAGCGATGTTGTACCTGTAGGCGCGATTGTAAGCATAGCGATGTTACGACGACCATACTTGAGCATATCCTCGTAGAGTGAAGGGTCGGCGTTGCGCAGACGCTCAATCATAGGGTTGCCCTTCTCCTTCTCGGCGTCAAATACGCCGAAAGCACCACGGTCGCGAGCCATCATAACAGATGCACGATAAGCCTCCACAGCCAAAGTCTTGTGTACCTCTACGGCAAACTTGAGAGCCTTGTCTGAGCCGTAGCGCAGACCCAAAGCTGCGAGCATATCACCCTCAGCGGTGATGCCTAAGCCTGTACGGCGACCCTTGAGTGCCATATCCTTAATCTTCTTCCAGAGGTTAATCTCAACCTGGCGAACATCCATATCCTCAGGGTCAGACTGGATCTTCTCAAGGATGAGGTCAACCTTCTCGAGCTCAAGGTCGATAATGTCATCCATCAGGTGCATAGCCTTGTGGATGTGGCTCTTGAACAGGTCAAAGTTGAAAGTTGCCTCTTTGGTGAATGGGTTCTCTACATAAGAGTAGAGGTTGATTGCGAGCAGACGGCAGCTGTCATAAGGGCAGAGCGGAATTTCGCCACACGGGTTTGTCGAAACGGTTGTAAAGCCCTGGTCTGCATAGCAGTCAGGCACAGACTCGCGAATGATTGTATCCCAGAACAAAACACCAGGCTCAGCCGACTTCCACGCGTTGTGGATAATCTTGCCCCAGAGCTTGCGGGCATCGATGTTCTGCACATACTTAGGTTTGTCAGAGTTGATTGGGAACTGCTGAGTGTAGGTGCGGCCCTCGATTGCTGCACGCATAAACTCGTCATCAATCTTAATAGATACATTAGCACCTGTTACCTTATTGGTGTCGAGCTTAGCGTCGATAAACTTCTCAGCATCCGGGTGCTTGATTGAGAGTGAAAGCATAAGCGCACCACGACGGCCATCCTGAGCCACCTCACGAGTAGAGTTTGAGTAGCGCTCCATAAACGGAACGATACCGGTCGATGTGAGGGCAGAGTTGAGTACCGGGCTGCCTGCAGGACGGATGTGCGACAGGTCGTGACCTACACCGCCGCGACGCTTCATAAGCTGCACCTGCTCCTCGTCCATACGGAAGATACCGCCGTAAGAGTCGGCAGGGTTCTTGTGGCCGATAACGAAGCAGTTGGAGAGTGATGCAACCTGGAAGTTGTTGCCGATACCGGTCATAGGGCCACCCTGCGGAATAACATAGCGGAAGTGGTCGAGCAACTCGAAGATCTCGGCATTGGTCAACGGATTAGGGTAGTTGTTCTCTATGCGCTCAAGCTCTGCGGCGATGCGGTGGTGCATCTGCTCAGGCGAGGACTCGTAGATATTGCCATAGGAGTCTTTGAGCGCGTACTTGCTGACCCATACGGTTGCAGCCAACTCGTCACCTGCGAAATACTCTTTCGCGGCAGCTACAGCGGCAGCATATTCTACCTTTTTAGGAGATTTATTCATAATATATCATATTTGTTTAATCGTTTCGGTATTAAGGCGAAAACAGCCCCACGGTGGGGGCTACTTAATTCTGATATTCCAACCACAAAATTAGGGACAAAAAGGGCGAAAAACAAATTTTTCCGCCCCTAATTTTTTGACAAGTTGTTAACAGTTTTCTCTTTTCTTGCTCCTAAGCCCTTGTGGCGCAGTTTTTACTTTTGTAAATTTTTTGGTGTGCGCATTGTCAACTCAACAATTCGGCTAACAATGTTAGCTCGTTGCTTGTCGTTGACCAGGTAGTACTGGCGGTTTGAGTCCTTGTTGACGGTGAACTCGGTAACGCTCTTCTGGTTAACAGTTACATAGCCGCGCTTTGATAGCGACGCATAGCCTTTGTGGCCCTCGGCAGCAAACAGAACGGCAGTCGGGTCCCACAATGGGCGGTTGTAAGGCATCTTGTCGTAGTAGTGGAATGATACTACAAGTGGGTGGTTCTCGGTGTACTTAAATCCCTCATATACAGTCTGATAAGGGTAGAGAACCGACTTTCCCAAGATTACATCAGAGAAGAGCATCGGTACGGGGCACTCTGCAAAGAAGCGTACTGCTGCATAGTGGTCCTTATATACATTGTACTCCTTCTTCTTCTCGTGGAAGTTACCCGCCATAATGACAACCTTGTCGGCTTTTTGGGCCATCAGAGCCTTTCCGTCAAGCGGAGAATACTCGTCACCCTTAGAGTCAAGCAGGCGAGTCATATTGGTTGAGAAACCAACGGTAACGAAGGTTACGCTCTTGTCCGGCTGGGCTGCAAGAAGCTTGCGGATAAGCTTGTAGCCGTCTGGTACAGCGTCCCAATCAGTGATGGTGTGGCGGTAGTTGTGAGCCTTTACGGTGTAGTCTGCGTAGTTGAGTCTTTTATCCTCGCAAACATAGTTCTCCTCGGGGTAGGTTCTTACAATGCCTATAGGAATGTTAGGGTAGCCATAGAGGGTGTTCATAGCATCAATAAATTTGATACTTCCCTCCTCTCTTTTGCTGGAAATGATGCCAAGAAGGTCGATTGTACCCTCGTCAAGATATTTGTACAACAAATCTAAGGCCACAACATCGTCAACATCATTACCCATATCGGTATCAAAGATAATCTTTACAGGCTCTTTTGCGGTAGCTACATTTGACACAAATGCTACGCAGCAAAGGGCTAAAATTAAGGTAAATAGTTTTTTCATACTTTTTGTACATTGGTTTGGACAAAGATAGTGATTTCTGCGAAAAATTTGCTACATTTGTCTGAAAAATACTCAAATTATGACAGCTCTCTATCCTCAAATAGTATATGGCCCCGTTCATTCGCGCAGACTCGGTGTTTCATTGGGTGTAAATCTATTGCCGCTACACTCCAAGCTTTGCACTTTTGATTGCATCTATTGCGAGTGTGGCTGGAATGACGACAATCGTGGCAAGGAGGGGTTTAATCATCCTCAAGTTGTCGAGGCTGCGTTGGAGAGTCGTTTGCAGCAGATGACTGCTGATGGCACTCTGCCCGATGTGATAACATTTGCGGGCAACGGTGAGCCTACTCTGCATCCCGACTTTGAGCAGATTATAGACTTTACTATCCGCTTGCGCGACCAATATGCCCCTAATGCCAAAATTTCGGTGCTGAGCAACGCCACGCAGTTGCATAGGGCTGATGTTGTGCGTGCGCTGGAGCGCGTGGATAACAATATCCTCAAGATAGACTCTTTGGTTGAGGGTGTAGCTCAACTTATAAACAAGCCTTGCTGTAACTACTCGGTCGCCTCGGTTGTTGAGCAGCTCAAACAGTTTAAGGGGCGCGTTATAGTGCAGACTATGTTCCTTAGGGGTGAGTATGAGGATCAGGCGTTTGATAATACCTCGCCTGAGCAGGTGGCTCTTTGGCTTGAGGCACTCAAGCAGATTGCTCCGCAGAGCGTTATGATATACTCCATTGCGCGAGATACCCCTTGTAAGAGCCTGCAAAAGGTGGAACGCGAGGAACTTGAACTTATAGCACAAAAGGTGCGCGAGTTGGGCTTGACCTGCTCGGTGGCTTAGGCATACCTTATATATAATAAATGGGCAGCTATTGTGCTGCCCATTTTTTTAACATCTCAATCTCTTGTGGCCAAAGTGACTCGTCGGGAGTCTCAAGAACAATCGGTATATTGTCAAATATAGGTGAGGTGGCTATAAACTTAAAGCACTCTAAACCTATTGTACCCTGACCGAGTGGCGCGTGGCGGTCAACACGGCTGCCCAACGGTTTGAGGGCATCGTTGAGGTGTATGCCTCGCAGATATTTCAGGCTGACAACAGAGTCAAGTTCGGCAAAAACTTTGGCACAACTCTCGGCGCTTGTAAGGTCGTAACCCGCGGCGAAACTGTGACAGGTGTCGATGCAGTAGCCTACGCGGCTCTTATCCTCTACGCGGTCGATGATGTGTGCTAAGTGTTCCCACGCAAAGCCGAGGTTAGAGCCTTGACCCGCGGTGTTCTCGATTACGGCAGTTACGCCCTCGGTGCGCTCTAAAGCTATATTGATAGAGTCGGCAATGCGGTTAAGACTCATTGTCGAGGTTATCTTGTTCAGGTGGCTGCCCGGGTGGAAGTTGAGGCGGTCAAGACCCAAAGCCTGACAACGCGCCATCTCCTCAAAGAAAGACTCGCGCGACTTGTCAAGCCCCTCAGCCTCAGGGTGTCCGAGGTTGATAAGGTAACTATCGTGTGGTAAAATCTGATGTGGAGCATAACCGCACTCTGCACAGGCCTGCTTAAATCGCTCACACTGCTCCTGGGTAAGAGCAGGTGCAAGCCATTGGCGCTGATTTTTGGTAAACAGAGCAAAGGCTGTTGCTCCTATCGCTTTGGCATTGTGCGGTGCATTCTCAACACCGCCCGATGCGCTTACATGTGCTCCAAAATATTTCATACTCTTTATTTGCATTTAATTGTAAATAGTACACAAAGATAGTGATTTTTTTGAAAATCTTAATATTTGAGGTATCTTTGCTCTGTAAAACTTAATACTATGAACTATCTTAAAAAATTTCTATTTGTCGTTGTGTGCGCTACAATCTCTTTTAGCGCCTCTGCACAACTTTTGAAGGGCGCTAAGGCCTATCTTACACCCGATGAACTGCCCAATATGATTAAGTGGTTGCCAGAGCCTCCAAAGGAGAATTCTGCCGCTTTTGAGTACGATATCCACCGCTACGGCTGGGGTAAGGAGCAGCGTAAGGATGCTCAGCGTGCCGCTCGTGCCGTTCATCACGCCAGCATCGACCCTAAGGTGGTGTGCAGTCACTTCTCTGAGATTATGGGTCTTGAAATCTCGCCAGAGAATACACCGCACATCTATCGTGCCCTTATTGACGGTATGGAGACGGCAAACAATATCACCCTCAAACCAAAGAAGCACTATAAGCGTCAGCGCCCATTCTCGCGCTTTAATGAGCACACTATCGCTCCGCAATATGAGGATGTACTCCGCAATAACGGCTCATATCCTTCGGGTCATACAACTATCGGCTTCTCGGCAGCGTTGTTGCTTTGCGAGATAAACCCTGCAGCTGCAACAGCCCTACTTAAAGAGGGCTATGAGTGCGGTCAGAGCCGTATCATCTCAGGCTACCATTGGCAGAGCGATGTCGATGCTGCTCGTTTGGGCGCATCAGCTGCTGTGGCGGTAATGCATACCAATCCGCGCTTTGTTAAGCAGATGAAACGCGCAAAGAGAGAGTTTGAACGCAAAACAAAATAGTTGGCCATGAAGCGCTTATTAACACTCATATTGCTACTTTGCAGTGCGTTTACACTGTCGGCTCAGGAGAATGATTATGCCGATGCAAATCTCTATTATACCCCTGAGCAGATGCCCGATATGACAAAGTGGCTGCCTGCTCCACCGGCTGTTGGCAGTCCGGCGTTTAAGTGTGATGTTGCGGTCTATGAGGCCGGTAAAATTATACGCCAAACCGATGCCGAGGCGGCAGCTGCTGCTAAGGCGCAGTCGAATAACAAAATCCCTAATATCTGCAAGCAGTTTAGCGCAGCTTTCGGTTACGAAATCTCGGCTCAAACAACCCCTCAGATATACCTTTTGCTCAACGATGCGATTATTACTTGCGTCAAGACAGTTGTTGAGCCTAAAGAGTACTATGCTCGCCCACGCCCGTATGTCTATTTCGATGCTTCGACCCTAATGCCTGATACAGAGGGCCGTCTCCATAAGCAAGGTTCATACCCCTCTGGTCACACACTGCGCGGTTGGGTGGCAGCATTGCTCCTTAGCGAGATAAACCCCGCAGCCGCAGATGATCTGCTTAAACTTGGTTATCAGTATGGCCAGAGCCGTATTATCTCGGGTTATCATTGGCAGAGCGATGTCGATGCAGCCCGCCTTGTTGCTGCTGGTGCTGTAGCGCAAATCCACGCACATCCGCGCTTTGTTAAGCAGATGAAACGCGCAAAGAGGGAGTTTAAGCATTTGCCGTGATAAAGGCATACCTGCTGCCGCTAACAAAAAAATCCCAACAATGGCTGTACATTTTAGTACTATCCATCGTTGGGATTTTTTGTCGAGCGTTGCATCTATACCTTTCTGACGACAAATGAGTGCGAGAATTGACGACGGTGCGAATGAGAGGTGGTAGGGAGTTTAGGGAGTTTAAGGAATTTAGGGAGTTTAGAAAATCACTAACTTCCCTAACTTCCCTAATTTCCCTAAAAAAACTCCCTACAGCCCAAGTAGCTCATCTGCGTCAGCCTTGCACACCCGTACTTACTTGCACCTCGGAGCAAAGGAACTTTGCGACTAAGCCCCCTTTTTTCAAAAGGGGGTTTGGGGGAAATGTAAATATCTTTTATAGTTTTAGATAGCGCATTGTTGTTCTCGGGTTTGGGTTGCCCCGTTAGGGGTAAGGATTAAGGGTGTCGGTCTGCAAGTTTACTTGCAAAGACCGAACACCCTTTAGCCTTAATAGCCTTTAGGCTATCCTAAACACGCAACGCAAAACGCAGTTTTGCCGAAAGATTTTTGGGTCAACAGGGGCGCAACTATCCGCAGTGGAAATACTTCTCCACCAATGCGAGCATCTTTTCGCGGTCGTTGCCGATATCGGCGCGCAGAGTTTGGTCGTTATATGACTTCAGGCGTTTGATAATGCCGTCAATCATAGCCGGGCTGAAGACATTGTACTGCTGATAAATCTCGCGCTGGTGCTCAAGACACTCGGCAGAGAGTGTGCAGTTGTCAGGCAGTTGTTCAAGCGAGTTAAGTCGCTCGGCGTTCTGCTTCTGGTGTATGTTTACATTGACATAGGTCTTTTCTGCAATCTCCAGACCATTAGGCAGTTCGAGTCCGTAGCGGCAAGCAACAGCCAGACCTGCTATGAGTTGGTAGATGTCGGCGCTTCCGTCGGCAGAGCGTATCTCTACGGTCTGTTTCTGGGTGGTGTCGTAGTTGCTCAGCTTCTCCAATGGGTTGGCTGTGTGGCACATATCGCTCTTGGCTGCCCAACCCAGTGGTACGCGCACAAGTACCGAACGGTTGCGGTCGCCCCAGCAGATATTGGTAGGGGCCTCCTGATGCGGTACAAGTCGGAAGTAAGATGTTGGGTTTGTATTGCCAAAGGCGGTGATTGATGGCGCCAACTCCATCATTCCGGCGATAGCTCTGCGTGCGGTCTGCGAGAGAACGCCATTTTCGAGCATCTGGTTTTTGCC